>JBBQMX010000047.1:0-8543 GCA_038329375.1 Pseudomonadales bacterium
GGACCCTTGTGACCGGCACTATTGGAACATTGATCGCCTACTGGGCCCTTGATATCTCCGTCGAAGTGGCCCTGTTGTTCGGTGCAATTTCCATCGTGACCGGGCCCACCGTTATCGCACCGCTGTTACGGTCGGTCAAACCAGCAGCCAGACTGGCAAACATCTTGCGTTGGGAAGGTATTATTATTGACCCCGTCGGCGCCCTCCTTGCAGTGCTGGTGTTTGAGGGTATTGTCTCCTGGGGTCAGGGTAACGTGTTCGGACACTCGCTGTTTATCTTTGGCAAAACCCTCGCCATTGGTTTTCTGATGGGTGCCGCCGCAGGCTGGCTGAACGGCATTGTACTCCGCAAGCACCTGATTCCCCAGTATCTGCACAACGCCGGCACGCTGACGTTCATGCTGGGCGCTTACGCGTTGTCCAACGAGATGGCCCACGAATCAGGACTGCTGACGGTTACCGTCATGGGTATCTGGATGGCGAATATGAAACAGGTACCGATAGAAAGTATTCTCGAATTCAAGGAATCTCTGAGCGTATTGCTGATCTCGGCGCTGTTCATTATTCTCGCCGCCCGTGTTGAATTTGCCGCCATCGCAGACCTCGGCTGGGGACTGGTGACCGTGCTGGCGGTGCTGATTCTGATTGCCAGGCCGCTCAGCATTTTTCTCTCCGCCATCGGCACCACCCTGACCTGGCGGGACAAGCTATTTCTGAGCTGGGTAGCACCGCGCGGCATTGTGGCCGCTGCGGTTTCTGCGCTCTTTGCCTTTCAGCTACAGGGTCTTGGGTATGAAAGCGCCAGCGCTCTGGCACCGCTGGTTTTCATGCTCATTATCACCACTGTCACCCTTCAAAGTCTGACCGCACGTCCCATCGCTCGGCTGCTGAACGTGGCGGAGCCCGCGGATTACGGTTTCCTGATCCTCGGGGCCAATCAGGTTGCTCGTCAGATAGGCACCGTATTGCAGAAACTGGAGGTTCCGGTGGTTCTGACCGACACCAACTGGGAAAATGTTCGACTGGCCCGGATGGAAAATTTGCAGGTGTATTTTGGAAATCCGGTGTCTGAACATGCCTCCACGCATCTGGATCTCACCGGCATTGGCAACCTGCTGGTGATCTCACCCTATAAGCAGATGAACTCTCTGGCGTCCTATCACTTCCTCGACTGGTTTGGTAGCGGGTGCGTTTTCAGCCTGTCAGAAGGCGACTATGACCAGAAATCCCGGCATCAGACTGCCGAGAAAATTCAGCAAACACGGGGGCTGTTTGGAGAGATCAGCTACGCTAAACTGGCGAGCCTGTCGAGCAAGAGCTACAAGGTGAAAACCAATCAATTGAGCGAGGCCTTTACCTACGATGATTTGCAGGCGCAGTATGACCAGCAGGCCTTGCCCCTGTTTACCATTGACCTGAAAGAGCATATTCATGCTGTAACGGCGACGTCTGAACTGAAAGTGGACAAGGGTTGGACGCTGATAAGCCTGGTGCCACCCCAGCCCCCGAAGGAGCGCAAGGGAAAAGACACCAGGACCAAACCGGAGCCCGCACCGGCCTGAGATTTAAAATCCGCCGCGACGCTGGCTGAGCTCAGTCAGCGTCGCGGCAATCCAGCACCAGTTTGCCCCTGACATGACCGGCTTCCAACAAACGCTGGGCTTCCGCTGCTTCGGAGAGCGGAAAGGCCCGATCGATGTGAACGCGAACGTCACCGTCTTCAATGAGTTCGGCGATTTCGTCCAGGTGAAAAACATCAGGCCGGACAACCATACCGTGGGCTCTGAGGCCAAGATTCTCGGCAGCGGTAATGATGTCGTCCGCCGTTGCGGTCGGGATTGTCACTAACACGCCGTATTCACTCAGGGTGCGGAGGGAGCGTTTGCCGGTTTCGCCACCGACCAGATCCAATACCACATCAAGACCATAACATTCCTCGATGAAGTCCGTGGTGTGATAATCGATCACTTCGTGAACGCCCAACTCAGCCAGAAAATCCCGGTTACCGGCTGAGGCTGTAGCAATGACGTGAGCTCCGTGGACCCTGGCAAACTGCACTGCGAAATGCCCCACCCCGCCTGCGCCCGCATGTATGAGAATTTTCTGTCCGGGCGCCAGTTCAGCCACTTCGAACAACGCCTGCCACGCAGTGAGAGCGGCCAGCGGCAAGGCCCCGGCCGCCATCAGGTCGAGCTCTTCCGGCACGATGGCAAGCTCGTCGCTTTTTGCCAACACGTAATCGGCGTAGCAACCACCCCTTACCGCAAACCCCACCATACCCATTACCCGGTCACCCGGGGCCAGGGTCGTGACATCACCACCGACTGATACCACTTCACCGGCGACATCGTAGCCGGGAGTCCAGGGCAGTTGGCCTTCGATTTGTTTGGCTGCAAAACCCAGCCCACGACGGGTTTTCCAATCGATGGGATTCAAACCGGCACCGCTGACCCTGACACATACTTCGTCTGCACCCGGCTGCGGACTTGAACCGGAAGTATCAAGACGCAAAACATCGACATCACCGAACTGATCAAACACGACTCGTCTCATGGCAGTCTTCACAGCAGCTTCTCCCGGTTCGTGTATTTAGCGGTATTCAAACGAACGTTTTCAACGCACAGATACTCAGACTAGCAGAAATAACGGATGGCAGTGCCAGATGATGTAGTCGGTTCAAAGTTCAATCAGACAGGAGCCCGTCAGTAATGACAGCACCACCGAGCATCTCGCCATACTCTTTTGGCACCCGGGCAGGACGCTGGGTTTTGAGATCCACACAGGCGTGATAGGACATCGCCCGTGCCAGTACTTTGCAATCGGAAAGCCGGATCAGTTGGAACTGCCTTGAGGAGCGAAAACGGCCATCAAAGTTGACCAGCCAGGTTGCCATCATCAGGCGATCACCGGTATTGGCCGCTGCCAGATAATCAATCTCGGTGCGGGTGATCGCCATCGCTTTCCCGGTAGCTTCGTGGAGCTCCCATGTCATGCCTAAATGCTCGATATGTGCCCAGCTGATATCCTCCAGCCAGCGCACATAAACCACGTTGTTAGCATGCCCCAGTCGGTCGGTATCCTCAGGTGTCACATCAAACGTTAATGTAAAAGGATCGGGGCGGTCCCATGTTATATCGGCTGTCTCGTTGACACTCATTACTCATTGGCTCCAGGCCCCGAAATGGTGTTTAACAGTAGCCTACCGATGCGGTCCCTGTGAAGTGAACCAAAGTATAGGTAGCCGCCATGAGCATGTGCTGAGGCGGGTGAGTTCCTGAGTTGAGCCCAGGCGTGAGAAAACGCCGGAAGCCGGCGGTTTACCCTAAAAAACGCCGGCACAAGGTAGCAAAAGTATCGGCTTTTTCAGCATGAAGCCAATGACCGGTACCTTCAATGGCCTGCAACTCGGCGCTGGGGAACAGTTTGCTGATCTGGTCGCGGTGTTTGTTCTGAATGTAGGCGGAATCCGCACCCTTGATGAACAGTGTGGGGCCTTCGAACGGCCCGGTGGCAGAGGGCGCTTCCGCCAGGGCGGGGTAGCAGGCCTCGATAACAGACAGATTGAGGCGCCAGCGAAATTGAGCCCCGTCGCCTTGCTGGCGCTCCGCTTCCGGAATGCGGACCAGGTTCTTCAGCAGGAATTGCCGGACTCCCAGCAGTTCCACAAATTCACTCAAAGCTGTATCTGCCTGCTGGCGGCTCTTAATCTGGCTGAGATCAAGCTTCTGCATACCTTCAAGAATCGAGTCATGCCGGGGTTTATAATCGACCGGCGCAATATCCGCAACAATCAGGTGGTCGACTCGCGAAGGATTGGCAAGCGCCACTTGCATCGCTGTTTTACCCCCCATGGAATGACCAAGCAGAGACGCCCGCTCAAGGCCCTGAGAATCCATGTAAGAGATGACATCGTCGGCCATGGCAGCGTAGCCCATGCTGTCTGTATGAGGTGATTTACCATGGTTACGCAGATCCAGCGCATGAATCTGCCATTCATTCTGCAACCGCTGGGCGGCCCCGCCCAGATTCTCCAGCGAGCCAAAAAGCCCGTGCAGCAGAATCAGAGGTTTGCCTGCTCCGGTAATACGGTGATTCAGTACAACGCTCATGCTTTGCTCCCAACGCCAAAAGTTATAACCAGGCCCGCAGTTCTCCAGGCGCGGTAGAATTCATAAGATAAGAAACCTGATGCTTCACAGCCAGTGTCTGAATGTCCGATGCCAGACTGGCCAGATCCTGGGTCTGCGGGCTGAGCTTTGAATGCCCGGACACATAACCCCACATGTGCTGAAACGAATTCCTGAGGCCGACTTTAGCTGGTGCCAGCCGGCTCGCACTGATCATACTGAGCCACAGTTGATTCAGTTTTAACGCGAGGGCATCCTCATGCCCCTGCCAGGCCAGAGGTGCGAGGTTGCCGGCTCGATTAGTCTGATCGGCATTCAGCAACCCGGAAACCAGTCGCATCTGTTCCGCGAGCAGTTTTTCGTCGAGAAATCCGGCATCAACATCAAAACCCCATTGTTCGGAAACACGTCAACTTCCTCGTATACAACTCACAGAACGGGGCCAAACCATATCAGTCCCTATGATATCGGGTTACATTATCATTGAACTCAAGCGAGAACCCGCATCAGGAGCCATGATATTGCCTGATTTATCGTTTATTGCCCTGGTGCTGGTAGCGATCTACAGCCTGGCTCTGTTTTGCATCTACCGAGTGCTGCTGACCTATCGCACAGCCCAGGGCGCGATTGCCTGGATTGTAGGCCTGTTAGCATTCCCTTATCTGGTGCTGCCGCTATTTCTGTTTTTCGGTCGCAACCGCTTTTCCGGATACGTCCGCGCCCGGCGCTTGGGCGATCGTTCTCTCAACCACCTGCTACAGGAGTTCGAGCAGCAGGCTATCGCACTTCCTCAGCCCGCTGGGGAGCATTTCAATGATGAATTGCAGGTGCTGAGCAACCTTGCCAGGCAGCCGTTCACCAGCAGTAACCAATGCACCCTGCTGAAAGACGGCCTCGCTACGTTCAATTCCCTGTTCGAGGCCATGGAAGATGCTCACAGCTATATACTGATGGAGTTTTACATTATCCGCTCCGACCGCATCGGGCAGCGCATCAAAGCCATCCTGAAGCGCAAATTGGCCCAGGGTGTCAGAGTTTACTTTCTGTACGACGATATCGGCAGCGCATGGCTGCCAAAGGGATACCTGAGAGAACTTCGCAAAGCCGGTGCGCAGGTGGCGTCGTTTGGTGACGGCAATATTCGCCGCCGTCGCTTTCAGATCAATTTTCGCAATCATCGGAAAATACTCATCTGCGATGGCCACACAGGCTTTGTTGGCGGCATTAATCTGGCTGACGAGTGCCTCGGGACAGAGGTTGATCAAGGCCGCTGGCGGGACACCCATTGTCGTATTGACGGCCCCGCAGTCATCGGGCTTCAACTTGCCTGGCTGGAAGACTGGAACTGGGCAAACAACGAGACTCCGGAGTTGAACTGGCGCCCCAAAAAGCCACCCTGCGGTGAGCAGGAAGTTCTCATAATTCCAAGCGGTCCAGCCGATACCTATGAAACCTGCACGCTGTTTTTCCTCAACTGCATCAATAATGCACGGCAGCGGCTGTGGATCGCATCCCCGTATTTTGTGCCGGATTTCCAGATCATCAATGCGCTCCAGCTGGCGGCTCTGCGCGGCGTAGATGTCAGAATCATGATTCCGGAAAAGTCTGATCATAAATTGATCCGAATGGCGGCTCACTCTTACCTGGTACAAGCCAGTCATGCAGGCATTGGCATTTATCAATATCAGCCAGGCTTCATGCACCAGAAAGTGGTGCTGGTGGACAACCGCTATGCCGCAATCAGCACCGCCAATCTGGATAACCGGTCAATGCGCCTGAATTTTGAAGTGACGGCGCTGATCACGGCCCCTGACTTCGTCAGCAACGTCGACGCCATGCTTGCGGAGGACCTGCGCAGCTGTCGGAGGATGACCAAGAAGGACTACCAGGATCAGCCTTTGCTGTTCCGGCTTGGTTGTCGTGCAGCCCGTCTGGCGGCTCCCCTGCTCTGACCGTTTTCCGGGGCAGCGGAATGTGAGAGGATGAGCGCCCATCACGTTGTCGCCACCGGAACCGCCATGACTGCCTTCAAGGCCCGAGACACTCTGACCGAACAGACCACCTGCTATCGAGGTTTGGAAGACAGCCTCGCACATGTGCGTGCCTCCATCGATGCCATCAAAGACCACGATGCCGGTCGATAAATTGCCCGCCCGGATTCTCAGCCTCGTGATCCTTGTGATGATCCTGAGTGCCTGTGCAACCAGTCCGCCAGAGGAGGCACCGCTGGTTATCGTACCCGAACAGCCGGAACCTCAGGTGACGGAAGAACCTGCTGCGGAACCGGAACCTTCGCCCACGCCACTCAAAAGCCGCCCACCACCCCCGGAGCCTCACAAGCCATGCGCCTGGAGTCAGATCCGGGGTGTTGCCACCCTGACCGGCGTAGCACAAAAACAGGATGTTACTGAGGGAACCTGGCAGTTTTTCCCGGGCGACGAAGTAATGTTTCATCCGGTCCCTGATGACGCCAGCAAGGGCGATGAGTACAAAGCCTTGCTGCGTCGCCCGTTGAGCGGTGATTGCGAGCATCCAAGACTGATTATTGTGTCACCGGTCTGATGGCTCCGGTCAGCCGAACCGGTCGCCCATCCTGTGGCATCAATGCTCTTTCTGGTGCTCGTCCTGTAATGAAAGGTGTGAGACGTCAGGGACAACGGGCGGCGGCAGATCCCGCTTGACACCCAGTTCTGAACCCGGTGGCGCCAGCGTCCAGTCATCCAGATGCTGGAACATCGGCGGCTCAACCTCTTCGTGCGCCATCAGCGTGACACCGACCGGATCGAGAGATAACCCCGAACCCTTCAGAATTTCATCCACCTTGTCACCGGCCACCTGAAGCCTGTCGCCGGGCTCCCGGACGGGCAGCGGGGCCGCATCTCCAACGGGCTTTGCAATTGAACGGGATTCCGGAGTCGGAGCCAACGGTTCAGCCCTGGACGTCGCTGGGGGTGAGCGAGGCTCTTCAGGGAGCTTAGCTGCCGGTGCCTCGGCCATGGCTTGAACGTAAGCCACCATACCGTGCTTGTGCAGGACCGCTCTATATTTCTCTGCCTGTGGCTCATCGAGCTTGTTGCGGATAATAACGGGTTGGCCGCTGAACATGCGGTCAACCTGCGCCACAGATGCCTTGAACAGTGCGCGTGCACTATTCCGGGCGGCCTCCAGATCCGTACCCGGCGTGCACTCACCTTTAAAAACCAGTTGAAACATGGTGTTGCCCCCTCAGCTGCTACACTTCATATGTAGCATAGTTGATCTGTCTCACGACAGAAACGTCAAAGCCCAAAGGACCGGCAATTTGAATCTGCAAACAATTGAAAAATACCGACCGCAACCAGCGCGTAAATCCCTCGACTCTGCAATAATTGCCGGTAACATATTTTTACTTTACGTTACCCTTTCATACACCCAGAGTATCCAGCCACAATGAACTTCAGACTATTCGTGACCCTGGCCACTCTTCTGGCCACTTTGGCAGCCCATGCCGCCCAAGCCGAAAATCTCGATGTTGTCATGAATGACGTATTTCCTCAGCGACAGCCAACTTACATCGGGTTTGCCAGCATTGAGCGCAGCGACATACCCAAATCGTCCAGAGTTGATCGCAAGTATCTTATTGTCGACTTCCGGTTCCAGAGCATGCCACCCCAAGAGCAGCTTCAGGCCAGCGTTCACGAGATCTGCATGGCGCTTCTGCGTGACCGGACGCTAATACAGTCACTCTCCGACAGCGGCTATGACATGGTAGCGGTTGCGTTCGACAAATCGTCACAGTACGACTGCCTCTGATACCGCCCTTATGCGTCTCGCCTGGTTAATTCCTTAAAGCCGGTACCCGTCCAAGCAATAGTGGAAACGCTTCCAGTGCCCGGTTTACGGCATCCAGATTAAAGGCATCCACGTCAGATAGCAGTTTTTCACCGTATTGGCTGACCAGCTGTGAGCGATAACGCTGCCCCCACTGCATCAATCGGCTGGCAAAATCCCGCATCTGCTCCGGATCGCCACTTTCTCTGACCACTTTCCACTCATCGCCAAAGTCCCGGGAAAGCTGATCGTGGAGCCAGCCCCGTTCCCGCATGTCCAGCGTTTCAACCATCGGCCGCTCGGCTGTGGCCGGTTCAGCGCCCGACCCGGATAGAGCTTTAGTAGCTTTTACTCCTGGCAACCTGAGCGTAAACCTGGACCCCTTGCCGGGCTCACTCACTACGGTCAATTCTCCTCCCATCATACCCGCAAGCTTGCGACTGATCGCAAGGCCAAGGCCAGTGCCGCCGTATTTCCGGCTACTTTGCCCTTCTTGCTGCTCAAAGGCATCGAAAATACGTTCCTGTTGATCAACGGCAATACCAATACCGGTATCGGTTACGGTGATCATCAGTTCGTAGCGTGCGTCCTCGCCGGGTTGGGGCT
>JBBQMX010000048.1:0-8528 GCA_038329375.1 Pseudomonadales bacterium
GGCATGGTCCCTGGACCAGCCTTCGGCTTCGGTCTGGTA
Source organism: Pseudomonadales bacterium (assembly GCA_038329375.1). Taxonomy (GTDB): domain Bacteria; phylum Pseudomonadota; class Gammaproteobacteria; order Pseudomonadales; family Oleiphilaceae; genus Marinobacter. The sequence continues at coordinate 40 of JBBQMX010000048.1, forward strand.
GCGCAGATAATCATAAGTTGCATCGATAAGTTGTGCACGACGCTCGGGTTCAAGCCGGGTAACCTCATTGTCATCCACAGCGACGTAGCCGTTGGCAATGGCCGCGGCGAGGGTCTGGTCATCGTCGCTTAATTGACCAAGAGCATAACTGACACTGGTGGCTGCGGAGGGCCGGTAGTGCACCGAGGCCACCAGGTTTTTATCCACTACCCAGCGGACGGTGTCCGAGGGAATGGCATGGGTGCTGACTTCGCCGAGTAAATCCGTGCCGGGCCGGGCCACATCGATCAACGCGAGTAGCCGGTAGGCACAGTTTTCATCGAAGAAATAATAGTCGAAGTTTCGTTCCCGTATCTCCCATGCATGGGCCAGCATGGTGTCAATTTCGTCGGGTTTGAGATTGAGCTGATATTCCCAAAGATCGCGGTTCTCGATATCCGAGTAGAGGCGAATTTTTTCATAATAGGGCTGAATCGTAGTAATGCCGGGATAGCCGCCGAAAATGCCACGGTAGGCGAACATCAGCTCACTGTCGTGAGCTTCCGCATCGGCAGCGTAAGAGATGGTGTTTGCCAACAGCAGGTCGGTGCCTTCCTTGCCATTCGGTGGGTCGAGCCGGATAAAGGTATGGCCGAACATGGAGGAAGGGCTATTGAGGTAAGAGGCAGCGAAGACCAGGGTAACGGTTTCGGTATTGAGTTCCTCGCGCCACTCACGGTAGTCGGCGCATATTGCCGGCTCTTGCGGCAGATCGAGTTGCGCTCTCAGCCATTTGTCTCGTGCAGGAAAGCGGCAGCGGGCGTGATCCTGCCCGTTCATAGGTAACTGGATCGCGGCGAGCGTTGCTTCAAGTTCGGCTTTCGGGGAATGTTTGCCGTTCGGGCTGATAAAGAATGCGGTGTCGTCCGCCTGACTGGTATAGCCGCTCCCGAATCGGTCTGCCTGATAATGGCCCAGCATCAGCCAGGTCGGGTTCTGGTGGAGCCCGGGAGGTGTTGTAGCCAGATCGGCCAGAGCAAACGTGCTGGTGGCGAGACTGAGAACAGCCAGCCCGTTACGGAGCAATGAGTGCATGAACGGTCGAATGTTGGAGGGTTAGTAGGAGTTTGCGCCTTCCCTGGCGCCTTTCAGTCCTTCAGAGCCGGCCTGTCTAGGCTGCTACGTACTTGTTCAGGGACTCGTGCTTCTCAAGCAGTGCAACAATGGCGTTGACGGCCTGGTCAGAGGTGGTGTCTGATGATGGGAAAATGGTAGCAAAGTTATCCTGTAAAATACCCCGGAAAGCATCACGGTCTGCATCTTCAACACCCAGTAGAACGGCGAGCGTATCAAGGTTTTCACCGCTGCCACGGGACATGTCACGGGCGACCTTGTCAATATTGCTGTCCATGTACATCGCCATGGACTGAACGGACTGGTTGGTCTGACAGCCCAGAGTGCCTGTTGTCATACCAAAAGTCTGGTTACCGAACGTGGCGTTCGTGGTGGCGGCAAGAACGTGCGGGGCAATACCGGATTGTCCCTTCCAGATCATGGCGCCAACACCGCAACCAGGCTGGGCAAACGCCAGAGTTGAAGCCCCCATGAGTAATGCACCTGCGATCAGTTTTTTCATTGTCCACTCCTTGATTGATTTTTTAGCTGTCGTCGCACTTGAACGCAATGTTGGCCCTGAACCTCTGAGGGGAAACAAAACGTTAACGGCCCTGACGCCATAATGCTCCAAGCGGGAAAACCGTTGCTAGCAGTATAGACCAGAAATTGAAATCGCCAACTGTATATCAAACAGGTAGATGCGTTACTTCAGCCCCCCAGGTAGGCATTCTGAACATCCGGATTGGCCAGCAGGTTGGCACCGGTATCCTGCAAGCGAATACGCCCGTTCTCCAGCACATAGCCACGGTCCGCCAGGTGCAACGCCTGATGGGCATTCTGCTCGACCAGAAACACGGTAATGCCTTCTTCGCGAAGGTGACCAATAATCTCGAAGATCTGCTTGATAATAAGTGGCGCCAGACCGAGAGAAGGCTCATCCAGAATGATCATCCGGGGCTTGGTCATAAGGGCCCGTCCAATCGCCAGCATTTGCTGTTCACCCCCGGACATGGTGCCGGCACGTTGATGCTCGCGTTCCTTGAGTCTGGGGAAAAGCTCGTACACATGTTGCTGGCTTTTGCGGATCTCGGTTTTGCTGTTAAAAAAACCACCCATGTGCAAGTTTTCTTCCACGGTCAGCCCGGGGAAGACCCGGCGCCCTTCAGGAACAATGGCAATCCCCGAGCGCATGATGTCGGATGTCCTGTCGCGGGTGATGTCTTTGCCTTCTAGAACCACTCGGCCAGAAGTGGCCTGGGGGCTTCCACAAACAGTCATCAGCAAGGTGGTCTTGCCAGCTCCGTTAGCACCGATAAGGGAAACGATCTCTCCCTTATTAACCTCAACTGAGACCCCATGCAGGGCTTCGATCTTGCCGTAATGGGTATGAATATCTTCCAGTAAAAGCATATGAGTTCCTCAGGCCTCGCCCAGGTAGGCTTTGATAACATCATCATTACGGCGGATTTCTTCCGGGGTACCGCTGGCCAATGGACGACCTTGATTGATGACGTTGATGCGGTCTGAAATTTCCATTACCAGGCTCATATCGTGTTCGATAAGCACAACGGAAACGCGATAGTCTTCCTTGAGGCTGATAATCAGCTCATTGAGCTCCCGGGTTTCGGCCGGGTTCAAACCTGCTGCCGGCTCGTCCAGCATCAGGAGCTTAGGTTCGGTCACCATGCAGCGAGCAATTTCCAGCCGTCTCTGTTGCCCATAGGCAAGATTGCCGGCATCCCGGTTGGCAAGGTCAAGCAATCCAACCCGGTTCAGCCAGTACGCAGCCCGGTCCAAAGATTTACGTTCCCTTTCCCGATAGTCGGGCGTCTTGATCAGACCGGACAACAGATTCGTGTTGAGGTGACGGTGTTGGGCAACCAGCAAGTTTTCCACTACCGACATCTTCCCGAACAATCGAACGTGCTGGAACGTTCTGACCATGCCCATCCGGGATATTTTGTAATCGGGGGTGCCCTGGATTTCCTTGCCCTCAAACAATATCTGTCCGCCTGTGGGACTATAGAAACCGCTCATGCAGTTGAATACAGTCGTTTTACCGGCTCCGTTGGGGCCAATAATCGAGACAATTTCGTGCTCCTGAACGTCCAGGGATACCTGGTCCACCGCGAGCAGGCCGCCAAAGCGCATGGACAGATTGCGTACTTCAAGCATGATCCGTCACTCCTGCTTATTAAGTGTAATATGAATTCGGCGCATGGGCAGAAGGCCCTGGGGACGCCAGACCATCATCAGCACCATGGCAGCACCGAATATCAGCATTCGGTACTCCGAAAATTCCCGCGCGAGTTCCGGCAGGATGGTGACGGCAATGGCGGCAAGAATAACGCCGAACTGCGAACCCATACCGCCGAGGACCACAATGGCCAGAATGATGGCGGATTCCAGGAAAACGAATGATTCGGGACTGATAAAGCCCTGCTTGGAAGCAAATACAGTGCCTGCGAATCCGGCAAAGAACGCTCCGATGGTGAAGGCGGAGAGTTTGACCCCGGTGCGGCTCAGCCCCAGCGAGCGGGCTGCGATTTCGTCCTCTCGCAGGGCTTCCCAGGAGCGACCCACCGGCATTTTCATGAGGCGGCGGATAATCAGGAAGGTTATCAGTGCCAGCACAAGGGCGATCAAATAAAGGAATATGATCTTGTGGGTGCTGTCATAGGCAATCCCGAAAAAGTCATGGAACGAAATATTGCCTTCGTCCTTGACCCGGCGACCGAACTCCATACCAAACAGTGTCGGGTCAGGAATGCCACCGATGCCGTTGGGGCCGCCGGTGAGAGAAGTCCAGTTATTCAGCAGGATGCGGATGATCTCGCCAAAACCGAGTGTCACGATAGCGAGATAGTCACCCCGCAAACGCAGCACCGGGAAGCCCAGCAGAAAGCCAAATAAAGCTGCGAAAAGAGCCCCGGTCGGGAGAGCAACCCAGAACGACACTCCGAAATACTGGGACAGCAAGGCAAAGGTGTAAGCCCCGACTGCGTAAAAGGCGACGTAGCCAAGGTCCAGCAGGCCAGCCAGACCGACGACGACGTTCAGACCCAGAGCCAGCATGACATAAATCAGCACCAGCGTTGCCAGGTCGACCGAGCCTCGGGAGGCGATGAACGGCCATAAAAGCGCACCGACGACCAGCACCATCAGAAAGATGTTTTCCAGCTTCAGGCGCTTCTCTTGAGGCATCGGTGCACGGTCTGCGAACCGGTTAAGCTTTGGCATCTGGCCGAGTGCGGTCATGATGTTGTCGCGAAATGTCTGGAACAGGAATACGACGATCGCCGCGAGCACAATGGAGACCAGAGTGAAGGTGCTGGCACCTGTCAGTTTTATGCTGGTGCCGGCAGATTCCAGGTCGAGACCCATGATCGGGAACGAAATGATCAAAGTAATGATGGCGCTAAAAAGCGCGTGTTTGATGTTGTGAGTAGCCATCAGATCTTCTCCACCTCCGGTTTGCCGAGCAGGCCGGTGGGTTTGAAGAGCAGGATAAGGATGAGCAGCCCGAAGGACACCACATCCTTGTACTCACCACTCAGGTAACCCGACGTCATACTTTCCGATACGCCGAGAATGAGGCCGCCCAGCATGGCGCCGGGGATGCTGCCAATGCCGCCCAGAACAGCGGCAGTGAAGGCTTTCAGGCCTGCGATAAAGCCGAACAGTGGATCAATCGAGCCGTAGTACATGCCTAGCAAAAGGCCCGCGACAGCGGCCAGAGCGGCGCCAATAACGAACGTGGCGGCAATGATTTTGTTGGTATCGATACCCAGCAGGTTGGACATGCCGAGATCCTGGGATACGGCGCGGCAGGCGCGACCGGTCCGGGAGCGGGCGATAAACAATGAGAGTGCTGTCATGCAGACCAGGGTGGTAATGAAAATGGTGATCTGCATGTAAGAGATCGAGGTCTGGAACGAGTCTTCGGCGCCAAATCGGAAGCCACCTTCAATCAGCAGCGGAAAGCCCATGTTTCTTGAGCCCTGGGCAAGGTGCACGTAATTCTGAAGGAAGATCGACATGCCTATAGCGGAGATCAGAGGGATCAGCCGGTGGCGTCCCCGAACCGGACGGTAGGCGATGCGTTCCACTGCCCACCCCATGGAACTGGCAACAATGACGGCACAGAGCAGCGCAACCAGAAGAATCAGGGGCAACCAGACGATGCCCAGTGCTGTAAGGCCGGTTATGGTAATAAGCGCGGTGTAGGCACCGATCATGTATACCTCGCCGTGGGCGAAGTTGATCATGCCGATAATGCCATAAACCATCGTGTAGCCGATGGCGATCAGGGCATAGGCGCTCCCGATCGTCAGCCCGTTGATGAGCTGCTGAATAAAATACAGGAGGTCTTGCATTTGCTTTGGGGCTCCGAAAACTTTCGGGGGCTTAAAAAAACACCTCCTCCCGGATCGCGGTGAGAAGGTGTTCCATTACCGTTTATTAACGATTGCAGCCTAGTTTACCGGAGTTTTGCTGCCATCTGAATGCCATTCGTACACAACAAACTCAAATGACTTCATATCGCCCTTGCTGTCGTATTCCACGGTACCGATGGGGGTAGAGAAAGTATTGCTGCGCAATGCTTCAGCCACTTCAAATGGGTCCTTGGATTCGGCCTTTTCAATGCCCTCTGCCACCAACTGAACGGCGGCGTAAGAGGTCAGTACGAACGGGCCAGAAGGGTCTTCTTTTTTGTCTTCGAAAGCTTTAACCAGGGCCTGGTTCTCGGCTTTTTCGTCAAAGGCGGGAGGCAATGTGACCAGCAGGCCTTCGGCCGCTTCACCTGCGATGCTGTTGATGTCTTTGTTGCCGACACCTTCAGGGCCCATAAAGACCGCATCCAGGTTCGCCTGGCGTGCCTGGCGCAGGATCAAACCCAGCTCGGGGTGGTAACCGCCATAGTAGACGTAGTCAACATCGGCGTCCCGCAATTTGGTGACCAGTGACGAGAAGTCTTTGTCACCTGCGGTGATGCCCTCAAACATGGGAACTTCGACGTCATTTTCAAGCAACGTGTCGCGCACTGCCGTGGCGATGCCTTCACCATACTGTTGCTTGTCGTGAATGACGGCGACCCGCTCAGGGTTCAGGCTGGCCAGGTATTCAGCAGCAACAGGGCCTTGCATGCTATCGAGGCCGATGGTGCGGAAGATCAGTTCATAGCCGCGCTCAGTAATATCCGGGCTGGTCGATGCCGGCGTGATCATCAGGATGCCTTCATCCTCATAAATGTCCGATGCAGGCTGTGTTGAGCTGGAGCACAGATGGCCCACAACAAAACGGACACCGTCGTTAACCATTCGGTTAGCAACGGTGACAGCCTGCTTGGGATCACACACGTCGTCCAGTTCAACGGCAACGAGCTGTTCCCCCATGACACCGCCGTTTGAGTTGATCTGCTCGATCGCCATGCGGGCGCCGGAGAACTGCATGTCCCCGTATTGGGCAACCGGTCCTGTCATGGGTCCGGCGATGCCGATCTTAATTTCAGCGAATGCGCTACCAGCGCCCATCAGAGCAATAGAGGCGCCAATACCTGTTACGAGTTTCTTTACGGATGTTTTCATTAGGTCTGTCCTACTTAGGGTCAGGGTTATTCTTATGTTCTCAACGAATTAAAAGAACACCAGGCCTTGCTTGTTGTCAAGTAAGGGGGCGGTTTTGGGGCAAAAAAAGCAAACTCCGGGCCGGATCGGTTATTTTTTGTCTCACGGGGTCCCGAGTAGGCAAGGGTATTATGGCGGCAAAATAATCACGATGGATTACTCGGATATTAGTCGCTTTAAAATGGTGCTGACAATGGCAAGCGTGTGCACCGACATACCTGATAAAAACTGCAACTGGGCACTCTTGCAATTTCCGATGCAAAGACCTCTAATCGTTAGTGGTATAAATAAAAAACGTGGGCAGCCGTCACGGGCCTTTTGTGTTGTCGGGTCATTTTTGGAGTAGTGATGTGAACAATTATGAGCAGGTGCTGGTTGCGCTCAGGCGTGTTATTCGTGCGACAGATTTGCACTCCAAGCGTTTGAGTAAGCACTCTGGGCTCACCGGTCCGCAGTTGCTGATCATGAGAACCGTCAGGGATCTCGGGGAAGTCACCATTGGCACTATCGCGGAGAAGGTTAGTCTCAGTCAGGCGACAGTGACGACCATTCTTGATCGCCTCGAGCTTCGCAAGCTGGTTTACAGAGTTCGTAGTACCCAGGACAAGCGCAAGGTTCACGCCCACCTGACGGAAGGCGGAGTCGACATCCTCGCCCGTGCTCCAGAACCTCTGCAGGAAGAGTTTGTAAAGAAGTTCCAGAGTCTGCACGAATGGGAACAAACCATGATCATTGCGTCACTGCAGCGGGTCGCCAATATGATGGACGCCGACGACATCGACGCTTCGCCCGTGTTGGACGTAGGACCGATGTTGCGGGAAGACGGCTGGAAAGACACCAGCAAGAAAGCATCCGGTTAACAGTTCCGCATCAATGGACGCTGGCGCCCTTCTTGGGTTTGTTGCCGAAGCAGACTGCGTAAACATCTGAATAATGCTTGGCGAAGTTAACCTCCAGCCCCTCCTTCAGGTAGTCCGGGAGCTCTTCATAATCACCCCGGTTCGCTTCGGGTAATATCAGAATGTCGATTTTCTGTCGCCGGGCCGCGATAATTTTCTCCCTGACCCCGCCAATCGGCAGCACCTGTCCGGTCAGCGTCAACTCGCCGGTCATGGCGATATTCTGTTGCGGCGCTTCCCCGCGGGCAATGGACAGCAGTGCCGTCGCCATGGTGATGCCGGCGCTGGGCCCGTCTTTCGGGGTGGCGCCTTCGGGCACATGAAGGTGCACGAAAGACTTGTCAAAGAAGGTCGGGTCACCTTTGAACCGTTTCAGGTTTGAGGACACGTAACTGTATGCAATTTCTGCGGACTCCTTCATCACGTCGCCAAGCTGACCGGTGAGTTTGAAACCGCGCTGGTTGCTGTGAATACGCGACGCCTCAATACTCAGGGTCACGCCGCCCATAGCCGTCCACGCCAGCCCCGTCACCACGCCAGTGCCTTTCAGGGCTTTTTCACGCTTGAAGTTGGGCTGTCCCAGATACCCTGCAAGATCGGAAATGCCGACCTTTACCGGGGTCGCCGGGTTTTCCAGGAGCTTGACGATGCCTTTGCGAACCAGCTTATGAAGCAGCTTTTCCAAGCCTCGAACACCCGCTTCGCGGGCGTAGCCCTCGATGACCTGACGAATGGCGGCGTCCGTTATGTTGAACTGTTTCTTCAATAGCTTGGCCCGTTTCAGCAGGCGCGGCAGCAGATGATGTTTGGCGATCACCAGCTTTTCTTCGGTGATATAACCCGACAGACGAATAGTGTCCATACGGTC
>JBBQMX010000049.1:0-8528 GCA_038329375.1 Pseudomonadales bacterium
GGCAAGAGTATTCTCTCGGTCATGATGCTGGCTGCGAGCAAGGACACCGAGTTAGAACTGGTCATTAACGGGCCTGATGAGGAGAGCGCCAAAGCGGCCCTGGTCGAGCTGATCGCCGACTATTTCGGTGAAGGCGAGTAGTGCTCACTCAGTGTACGGAATTCACTTATCCTAATGACTCACCTTTAAGCCATAACTCCGCTATAATAAAACGGTTTTCAAGTATTAAGGAGACTCTGAACAACTCCTTGGCCTTTTCGATCAACGCTGGCACGCTCTGTTTCCGGGCTAACCTGGCCAGTTAACACCCTGGGTGATTCATGGCAGAGATTCTGGAAAAAAGCCAGGCCCGCCAGCGGCTGCGTTCTCTTGGCGAAGCGCTCGATAGTGGTGCTTTGAAACAGGTTGCCCGCATCCTGAATGGGGGCCTCAGCCCCAGTGATATTGCTCACCTGCTTGAATCGTCCCCGCCACGTCAGCGTGCGCTGTTGTGGAATCTGGTTGACAAGAATCTTGAAGGCGAAGTCCTCCAATATCTCAATGATGATATTCGTGGTTACTTCCTGAGCAAGCTCAATGCTCAGGAACTCGCCACCATCATTGAAGATTTCGAGTCGGATGACCTTGCCGACCTGTTGCAGCAACTTCCTGATACCGTTATTCAGGAAGTGCTCGACACCATGGACGAACAGGATCGCCAGCGGGTTGAGGAAGTCCTCGCTTACCCGGAAGACACCGCTGGCGGCCTGATGAACACGGACACCATTACGGTGCGCCCTGATATCAGCATTGATGTTGTGCTGCGTTACCTGCGCCGCCACCGGAATTTGCCACCGATGACCGACAGCCTGATTGTGGTCAGCCGGAGAGACGAATACATCGGCGTTCTGCCCATCACCAAGATGCTCGTATCAAACCCCGGGGCAACGGTTCGCGAGGTTATGGACACTGACATAGAACCTATCCCGGTCGCTATGTCAGATACCCAGGTGGCAACCCTGTTCGAACGCTATGATCTGATATCATCCCCGGTTGTCGGTGACGGCGGAAAGCTGCTCGGCCGCATCACCATCGATGACGTGGTCGACGTTATCCGGGAGGATGCTGATCATTCGCTGATGAGTATGGCAGGTCTGGACGAGGACGAAGACACCTTCGCGCCGGTCATGAAAACCACCCGCCGACGTGCGGTGTGGCTCGGCATCAACCTGGTTACCGCATTCATTGCGTCTGGCGTGATCGGATTATTCGAAGACACCATCCAGAAGGTGGTGGCGCTGGCTGTACTTATGCCAATTGTAGCCAGTATGGGAGGTATTGCAGGTAGCCAGACCCTCACTCTGGTCATCCGTGGCATGGCTGTCGGTCAGATCAGTGCAACCAACGTACGCTGGCTGCTGAACCGGGAGTTTTTGGCGGGCGCCCTTAATGGAATGCTGTGGGCAGTGGTTGTTTCAATAGCAGCCACGATATGGTTCAACGATATACTGATTGGCGCTATCATTGCGGCTGCCCTGATTATCAATCTGATTGCGGCGGCTATCGTCGGAACCGTGTTGCCGCTTTTTCTCAAATCCCGAAACATAGACCCCGCTCTGGCCGGAGGCGTTATCCTCACCACCGTGACAGATGTTGTTGGCTTTCTCGCTTTCCTGGGACTGGCGAGCATTTTTTACGCTTAACGCTGGCCCCGGCATGACCACACACAACAGGCCCCTGAATGATTGATTATACCAACACTGACGAGCTGGAAGACGAGTTCGGTAAAAGTAAATCCCAACTCAAGCGGGAGATGCATGCCCTGCAGGATCTGGGCACCCACATCATGGAACTTCGCAGTGAGCAGATTGATACGTTGCCTATGAGTGACCGTCTGCGGGCCGCTATTCACGAGTCAAAAAATATCAGGCAGAACGAAGCCCGGCGACGCCACCTGCAATACATGGGCAAAATTATTCGCCAGGAGGAAGATCTTGACGCTTTGATCAAGTCGGTTGAAGCTTGTGACGCTGGCAGCAACGAGCACACCCGCCGGCTCCATCTTGCCGAGCGCTGGCGTGATCGCATGGTCGCCGAAGGAGACACTGCGGTAGGCGAGTTTATGGCTTACTGTGCGGTGGCAGAAGTCCAGCACCTGCGGAACCTGGTGCGCAACGCCCGCCGTGATGCGGAAAAAGAAAACAATACCGGACATTCCAGGAAGCTGTTTCGCTTCCTGCGAGAGTGCATCGATCAGCACGAAACCCGGCAGCCATAGGGCTTCCCCAGGCTGCCAGCTAGCGGACGACTCGACTAAAGCCGTCGGTGCGTCCAAACCGGCATACGGGTGCGCACTTCTTCAAGGTGCTCTTTGTCGAGTGCAGCAATCACTACTCCCGGGCCATCTTCTTCCTGCTCACCGACAATCTTTCCCCATGGGTCCACGATCATGGAGTGGCCATAGGTTCGCCTGCGCGCACTATGCTGCCCGCCTTGTCCGGGAGCAACCATCCAGACCTGATTCTCTATGGCCCGGGCTCGCAACAACGCATGCCAGTGTGCATCACCGGTGTGATACGTAAAGGCACTGGGTAAGGTTATCCACTCTGCGCCTTTGGCCCTCAATGTACGAAACAGCTCCGGAAATCTGAGATCGTAACAGATAGCTAGCCCCAGCACGCCCACCGGCGTGTCAACAGTCACCACCGGGCTGCCGGGCTCAAAGGTGTCTGACTCACGGTATTGACCCTGAGCGTCTTCCACCACAGCATCAAACAGATGGACCTTGTCATACCGGGCCACCTCGACACCGGCATCATCAAAGACCAGACAGGCGGCCCTGACCCGGTCTTCGATGGATTGACCATCAGGTCGGTTAGCCAGCGGCATCGAACCCGCCACTATCCAGAGTCCTAATCTGGCAGCCTGATCGGAGATAAACGCCCTGATGACACCCTCCCCCTCAGCTTCCAGCCGCCCTTGCTCAAGCATTTGCCTGGTGCTGAGAACGGCAAAGTTCTCAGGCAGCACGGCCACCTTTACCCCGCCCCGGGAAGCGCTTGCAAGCAGCTTACCGGCTGCCTTGAGGTTGTCCTGCATATCGGGACCACTAACCATCTGAATAGCGGCAACCTTACCCGATTTACTATCAGTCATAGCAACAACTCCACCCAAAAAGTATCAGGGCGCAGCGTATGCATTGCCCACCGTCAGGGTATTCGAAATTTCTATTTACCCGTATCAAAGACGCTACGTAACCGCACATCCGGCTCACCCCAGCTCCCCCCTACACTATAGGTGGCACTCGTCAGTTTACTCAACGGGTCACCCAAAACTTTATCAAGCACGAACAGAGCCCCGCCGATCGGTGCAGAAGCACCCAGTAACAGCGCTGCCAACGGCAGGTTCTGGGTTAACGGAAGCACCACGACCAGTCGCATATCCAACGACTCATCCGTCAGATTCGAGGTGCCGGACAGTTTAAACGCCCCCGACGGCCCGACAATCTGTAGCTCCGGGTCCCACGTCAACGTGCCATCACCCAGCTTCGCTTTCGCTGAAATCGCATCGAAAGCGACACCCGCCTCGTACAAATCAGAAAAATCGAGTTTGAGCCGTCGCAACAGGGTATCCGAGTTGAGAAGGTTGAATATTCTGAATAGCTGGGCAGTATTGTTGCGCTCGAGGATTACGCCATCATCAAACCGCATACTGATCGTTCCGTCCAGCTTTTCCAGAGCATAATCATCCGGTCTTCCGGCCCAGGCAATATCCAGCATTAGCTGACTCTGCTGATTGCGAAACGGCACGTCACCTTCGACCAGCGCTGACAGATCTTCCAGGCTGCCACCCTTCATTTCGCCCTTCAGGCTGGTCATCTCAGTATCACCCTGAAGCCCCCAACTCATACCACCGCTAAACAACAGAGAATTCAGGCGACCTTCGATATTCAGCACCTCCAACTTGTACTGTTCCGGTTCGAGCCGGAATGACCAGGCGCCGTAGTCACTGCTGCCAACACCAAATGAGTCGATACGGACAGCAACGTTCGGCCAATTCTCGAGCCCCAGAGCCTGGAATGCCTCGACCTGATCAAGAACAACCGGTGTTTCAGTCGTTGATTCAGGCGCCGGTTCGGGGGGGGTCAGCAACAGTTTTTCCATGCCAACCTGAACATCACTGGCAGTGTCAGACGGAATCATTACCCGGCCGGTCAGGCGCTCCGACACCGAATCAATTACCCAGCCATAGACCTCGGGTCTGGCTCTAAGCGTCACTAGCGGAAAGCTATTACCGGCGAGTATGAAGTTACCCACAGTGAGGTCAATGCTGTCCAGCCAGGTATAAATACCACCCGATGCTGCAGGCTCGGCATTACCTTCAACACTGCCACCTGCGAAGCGGCCCAAGACATCCTGCCAGCGCTCTGTGTCGAGCTGACCGACCGGACCCGCAATATTGAGCCCTTCGTGGCCGGGTAATTGCGCAGATCCAGCGGCCAGGGCAATACTCCCCCGATCAAACACACCGCCCTGCCACTTCAATCGGTATGCAAGACGTTGGTGCCAGTCGCCCGAAAGCTCTATGCCGTTATCTTGCTTCAAATCAACCATCACGGTCAGGGGCACCGCAGTGCCTGCGCGCTTAGCCAACGGCTCTGGCCAATCAATCGCGATATTTTTCAAGCTTGCCGTCAGCTCAAGCGTTGCAGCTGTCTCCTCTGACACTGCCAGCGTTGCGCGGTAATCGGTGGCGCCGGTGATGCCAATATCTACCGACGACGCTACCCCGGCTTGTTTCAGCAGCGCTGCAGCTTCAACGCTGCCAGTCTGGACAATTTGCAGTCCCTCGGCAGCCTCACTGAGGCGCACCTCCACAGCACCCCCCAAAAATTTTGCTTTGATTGCTTCCCGGGAAAAGCCCGAACCCGAATTATAATCCAGGCGTCCGTTTAGCTCCGTCCAGAGCAAGTCCGCATCCGGATAACGGATTTCACCATTGCCCGTGGTTACTGCAACATCAACTCTGGGCGACTGCTCGGAATCCAGTGGCAACGCCAGTGCGAGATTGACCTCATAAGTACCCCCCAATAGCAAACTGCGGCCAGATGCGCCAGCCATATCCCCTACAGGTGTCGTTTCCAACCAGTGATGTATGGCTTCCCCTGGCACCTGCGCAGCCGTATTGATGGAAACCACAATGCCCTCACCCCCTTCCTGTTCCGCGATCACCACGTTGCTGGGGGCAAGCGTCAAACCACCAGTCTCACCCTGATTGAGCTGGATGTCAGCACGGCCATTGTGGACCACCACCTCACCTTCAGCGTTGGTTACCTCAGGCCAGGCCTGATCGTATTTCACCGTAGCGTCAGCGAAACGATAATTCATTGAGGACGTGAATGACCCCGCAGGCGCATCGCTACCAATCAGCCCATGCCCGTAAAACGTACCCTCGGTAATAGTCGCCTGAGTAATCGATTTCGTCAGCCAGTCGTACAGTTCCTCGCCAACCACCTTTAATGGTACAAAGTCTGCCAGCATACTTTCATTACCCCGCTGGATCCCGACCCGCAAACCCAACATCTCTTCTCCACCCCGGTCAAGACGAAGATCAAAACCGCCTGTGAGTAGGGTCGCTTCCTGATAATCCATTCGTATATTGTCGGAAAAAACCCGGATGACATCGCCCTCCAGTAACCAGGCGACTCTCGCGGTCATTACGTTGAACTGCCAGGGTGCTCGAAACAGATCCGGAAAACCCAGGGTGGCAACGTTGCTGTCAACATCCACCCAGCCGCCACTTTGATTCATATGGAGGTGGCCATCGATACCGGACGCACCCGGAGCACCCCCGTAGGCTGCCACACTGACCTCAGAGAGCGCGGCATGGACGGAAAAGCCATCCCCTGCAGATGCGGGCACTGTCAGCGACATAGCGCGTAGCGTGCCCCTGGGCTGGTAGTTCGCCAGTTGTCGGCTGACCTCACCCGGCAGTAAATGCAAACCGGAACCGAGCCGCTGTAACGGGCCTATCGGAACGTCGCGACCGATAATTTCCAGCTTACCTTCGATCAATGACACCCTGGCATCAAAAGCCGGCGCGGACGTTGTTATCCATTTCCAGGCCAGGTTCCGGAAGTGAAGCTCTCCCAACGTCTTGTCCTCACCTTCGCCGTTATTGCCCGCCCCGACGGGCCGCCACCCGAATTCAGCACGGATATCTTCTATCGGTGCGAGAGTTTCCTGATCGGCTTCCAGCTGAAGGTAGGGCACGTTAACTTCGCCCTGCACGACTGCCAATTGCCCGTCTTCGAAGTTTAGCCAGGCTTGTCCGGCGACATCAAAGCCCAGAACGGTCAGATGCCGCCAGCCGAAACCCTGAACCAGGGCGTCAAATAAGCGGCCGGAATTGACGTCAAGATATAGTTCCCCGTCAAAACCACCGCGAAAAAAATGGCGACCGGAGAGGTTGAAACGGGCCACCTGCAGATTTGTTCCGGACCTCATGGCTCGGCCGGACGCATGAAAGAGCCCCCGTTCGTATATCAGGTCCAGTTGGGGAATATCCAGATATAGGGTATCTTCACCCGGCACATTAATACCAAGGTTGATGCGGGTAATGCTAATATAGGGATTGGAGAGCCAGGCCCCGAGCCGGTCAAACCATATCTGAGCGTTGGCGGCAGGCGTTTCGGGTGCGGTTGTTTCTGTGCCGACGGCGGCCAGTTGCCCCAGCCCGTCAAACGCTATCTCGCCAGTTTCCGTGCGCGTGATGGTAAAATCGAGACTGTCAGCTTCAAATTCCTGAAAGACCATTCTGAATCGCAGTAAAGAAGCCAGGCTATCGAGGCGAAGCCTCAGGTGACGCAGCCGCACGGCCGGTTCTGTGTCGCTTTTTCCCGAATCTCCGTTCGCCTCAACCTTGGAATACAACGCCAGGCCATCGGCCGTTACTATTGGATCAAGCCATTGCCAGTTGGCGCTGAGTTCGGAGATGGTCACTCGCCGTCCAAGCTCGTCCGTTAGCCGTTGCTCGATTGCGGTGCGGTACTGATCGATGTCTTTGGTTAGCTGTCGCCCGAGTCCTGCATAAAGAGCCAGTAATATCAGAACTACAAGAACCAGCCACCAGACCAGAGTCGCCACGCGAAAAAGCCCATTGACCAATGGGCTGCGTAAGTGGGACTCAGAGGGTGAACTGGACATGTAAGACGGGAACCCTAGAGTAAAACCACATCATACTGTTCCTGGCTGTAAAACGCTTCAACCTGGAACCGAATCGTTTTGCCGATAAATGTCTCGAGATCCGCCACATTATCGGACTCTTCATCTACCAGCCGGTCGACGACGCTTTGTGAGGCCATTACCAGATAGCTTTCGGCTTCATAGGCTCTGTTGACGCGCAGAATTTCCCGGAAAATCTCGAAACAGACGGTTTCGCCGGATTTGAGAAATCCCCGTCCGTCGCAAACCGGGCAGGGCTCGCAAAGCAGCTGACCAAGACTTTCGGTGGTGCGCTTGCGTGTCATTTCCACCAGGCCAAGCTCGGACACCCCGGTTATCTTGGTTTTGGCATGATCCCTTTCCAGCATTTTCTCCAGCATCCGGTGGACCTGGCGCTGGTGCTCAGTGTCCTCCATATCAATAAAATCAATGATGATGATCCCGCCCAGATTGCGTAACCGGAGCTGACGGCTGATGGCACGGGCGGCCTCAAGATTGGTTTTGAAGATGGTCTCTTCGAGGTTTCGATGGCCGACAAACGCGCCAGTGTTAATGTCGATGGTGGTCATAGCTTCGGTCTGGTCAATAATGACGTAGCCACCGGATTTAAGTTGAACTTTACGGCTAAGGGCTTTCTGTATCTCGTCTTCAACGCTGCATAAGTCGAAAATCGGACGCTCACCGGGGTAGTACTCGACTTTATCGGAAAACTCGGAAACAAACTCAGCCACAAACTCCATTACTCGCTGGTGGCTCTCGCGGGAATCAATACGCACTTTTTCTGTTTGAGGCCGGATAAGGTCCCGGATCGTGCGGATGAATAGCGGTAAATCCTGATAGATAACGGCAGGCGCCGAGACCGCCTTGGTCCGTTCCAGAATGGACTGGCTAAGACGGTGGAGATAACTCATGTCAGCAATCAGATCTTCGGATGGTGCAGCCTCTGCCGCTGTACGTATAATGTATCCACCGTGGGGCTCCCCCTGGGCCGCAGAATTTTCTTCTACAATTGTTTTCAGGCGAGCGCGCTCGGCATCATCTTCTATGCGTTGGGAAATACCAATGTGGCTTACCCCTGGCATAAACACCAGATAACGGGAAGGTATCGACAACTGCGTGGTTAACCGGGCGCCCTTGGTTCCAATCGGGTCCTTGGTGGCCTGAACAACCAGCGACTGCCCTTCCCGCAGCAAAGTTCGAATGTCGGGCACCGATCTGGACGCCTCCGCTACCGTCTCCTCTGACGCGCTGCCACTGAGAACGTCGGAGGCATGAATGAAGGCTGCACGCTCAAGCCCCACATCGACAAACGCCGCTTCCATGCCG
>JBBQMX010000050.1:0-8462 GCA_038329375.1 Pseudomonadales bacterium
CAGCAATGATCTTTCCGGAGCCATATTTGCGGAGCACGGCAATAGCGATGTGATAGCGCTCCAGGGTCTGGATGATGAAGCGGGACAACGCCCTCAGTCTGAGCATGGGTTCGGTGCCTTCGTCCGGGCGGCAGATACGTGCTCCGTCCACCCTCAGCATACCATGGTCAACCAGCGCGTCGATCCACTGCCCCATCACTGCTTCCGCTTGCTCAGGTTGGTACTGCAGGAACAGTTCTGATTGCAGGTACGGATACACTACGCTGGACAGGAATACGACCTTTTCACGGGTCAGCGACGTGTTGTTTTCGAACAGGCAGGCAATCAGTGAAGGTAAGGCAAACAAATGCAGGATGTTGTTCCGGTAGTAAGTCATCAGGATGGCGTTGTTGCCCTCAAGGGAGATAATGTCACCCAGTTTCTGGGGTTGCCGGTTAACCAATCCCATGGATTCGCAGTAGTCTATCCAGCTCTTGCCGTTACCTTCAGGCAGAGTGATAGTGTCGGCGTAAGGGTGAGCCTTCAGCAGGCCTGCGTATTCATCCATCAAACGGCTGAGCTGCACTTCATCCATTGCTAGCCGCTCAGTGCTGAGCAGCACAGTGGCAGTCATCCCTATCGGATTGACGGCAACCGAGGCATTGATGCCGTTAGCGACCCGTGATGACAGAGATTCAACGGCGCGGTTGATCCATGCCGGTCGGTACTCGCTATCGTAAGCTTCCAGCCGCCAGCTGGGGTGAGTTTCATCCAGTACATCCGAGAGCGGGATCGCTTTGCCAAAATTAACTGCGACCCTGCCGAAGGAATTGCGCAGGGATTTAACCGTCTTGACAAGGGCAAAAATACTTTCTTTCTGTTTTTTCTTGCCCCGCAGTTCACCCAGGTAGGAACGACCTTCCATAACCTTTTCGTAGCCAATATATACCGGCACGAAAACAATGGGTTTTTGATGATCACGCAGGTAGCTGCGCACAGTCATGGCCAGCATGCCAGGTCTTGGCTGAAGCATTCGGCCGGTGCGGCTACGACCGCCCTCGACAAAGTACTCAACGGAGTACCCTTTGCAGAACATGACATGGAGGTACTCATTGAACACGGTGGCGTAAAGCGGGTTGTCCTTGAAGCTGCGGCGCATGAAAAAAGCGCCGCCCCGGCGCAGTATGGACCCCACAACTGGCATGTTCAGATTAATACCCGCAGCAATGTGGGGTGGCATCAGGCCATTTTTATAGAGCACATAGGACAGCAGCAGGTAATCAATGTGAGACCGGTGGCAGGGTACATAAATAACGGCATTATCCTGGGCAACATCCTGTGCCACCTGGATATTGTTAACTGAAACCCCGTTGTAGATTCGGTTCCACAGCCAGCTTAGTAAGACATCCATGACCCGGACCGTCACAATTGACATATTGGCCGCGATTTCGTCCGCGTATTTACGGGCTTTTAATCGTACTTTTTCCGGTGGGATGTCATCCCGCCGGGCGGTTTCCCGGATCGCATCCCGTACCGCTGGCGTGCGCACCAGACCTTCAACCAGAGTGCGGCGATGTGACAAGTCAGGACCCAGAACAGCCTGGCGTACCCGGCGAAAATGGGTTCGGAGGATGCGAGCCAGCTTGCGGACGGCTTGCTCGTCATTGTCCCGATATTCATCCACAACCTCACTGAGGGATATCGGCTTACTGAACTGGACGAAAGTGTTCCGGCCATGGACCAGAATGATCAAGAATTTCTGCAAACGTCCGGCCACCGACCAGGTGTCGGAGAGCAGCAGCTTGACCAGGGACTTGGCCTTGTCCGGGGCCCGGCCCCAAAACAGGGAGACCGGGACAATCTGTATATCAAGGGTGGGGTCCTCGACGCCAAGCTCGACGATCTGCCGCATTCTTGGTGTCAGTAAGGGGGTTTGCCGCCTTGAGAATAATCCGCCGGTACGGCGATACAGAAAGAAGAATGAGCGGTCTGTACCCCTGTGAATGGGTAACGGTGCACGGGCTGACGGAAGGCCCGCCCGCGCTACTTCCTGCTCCAGTACCAGGCGGCTGGACATGGAGCTGTACTGGAGCACGTAGCAAACCGGTTTTTTGGGGTCGAGTTCTAATGCTTCCCGGCCACCCCCGATGACATCTGTCCGAACCCATAAAAACAGCAACTTACGCAATAAGGTCAGGATCAGGCCAGTGAGGCCCGGCAATAAACGCATAGGATAGCTCCGGTTACCGTAACTGGCGTTAGGGAAGCGCTGATCAATTCCCAAGTGTACTTGGTCGGGGGCTGCGGGCAAAGCAGTCTGGCACCGCTTATGGCGCCATTTCGAATATGATACATTCTGTTCAATTCCATCAATCAGGATGCTGGAAATGATCGAGTGGGTTGCAGGTTGGTCCCGGGAGGCGCCGGAGCCGGATGCAGGCATCGTTGCATTGTACGATGGCTCAGTGCTTCGTTCGAAAACAGGTTGGCTTCATACTTGGTCGGATACTGAAGCTCATCTGGCTGAAGGGGCAGAGCCGGTTTATGTCGGCCGTTTGAGCGACCGCCCGGTTTACGTGGCAGAGGTGAGGGAGTCTCGATTGGAGTCAGCATTGGAACCGGTGCACCTGAGGGAGGTTTTCCTGACGGCAGATGATGCCATTGCTGCCATGGTTGGCACCGCTGCGCAGGTAGCGCAGTGGTGGCGCGATCATCGATTCTGTGGCCGTTGTGGGGAGCCTACGGGCTATCATCCCAGCGAACGTGCACGTTGGTGCATCAGCTGTAAAATTCCCTGGTACGCCCGGGTAGCGCCCTGTGTCATTGTGGTTATCCGGCGTGAGGGACGGATGCTATTGGCGCAGTCCGTTCGCGCGCGCAAGCACTTTTACAGCTTGATTGCCGGTTTTGTCGAAGCCGGTGAAAGCGCTGAGCAAGCTGTGGCACGAGAAGTCATGGAAGAGACCGGTCTGCAGATTACCAATATTCGTTATTGCCGGTCTCAGCCCTGGCCGTTTCCTCACCAGTTAATGTTGGGTTTCTTCGCAGATTATGTCGGCGGCGAACTGGTGTTGCAGCCGGACGAGCTGGTTCACGCTGATTGGTTTAGCCCCGGTGAACTACCGGCAGTGCCGCCGGATGCAACCATTGCCGGCCGGCTGATCCGTGCCATGGAAGCGGAGATCAGAGCAGAGGAGTCCGCCGTTTGAGGACTCCTGAAATACTGGTATTCGACTCTGGCGTGGGTGGTTTGAGCGTAGCGGGGTGTATACGGCGCCAATTGCCGGGCGCTCGTCTGACCTATCTGGCAGACAATGCCTGTTTTCCCTATGGCGATCAGCCGGAAGAACGGGTCAGCGCCCGCTGCGTATCGCTGGTGCAGCAGGCCCGTCTGCGCCATCCAATGGATATTATTGTGATCGCTTGTAATACGGCCAGTACTGTCGTATTGCCAAGCCTGAGGGCAGCTACCGATATCCCGGTGGTCGGAGTTGTACCCGCTATAAAGCCTGCTGCAAGACTGTCTGAAACCGGCCGGATCGGGTTATTGGCAACGCCTGCTACGGTGAAGCGCGCTTATCTTGAACAGTTGGTCTGCGAGTTTGCAGCTGAGTGCGTGATCGAGCGGGTGGGGCATCCCGATCTGGTGCGCTGGATAGAAGCCTGGGTGGCTGGAGCATCATTGCCGGAATCACAGCTTCGTTCTGTGCTGGAGCCTTTCAGAACGGCCGATGTAGATACGGTGGTGCTGGGCTGTACCCATTATCCGCTGATTATCGATACCTTGAAAGCTTTGCTTCCGAATGTCCGGCACTGGGTGGATTCCGGTGAAGCGATCGCCCGGCGGACTGCTCAATTGTTGGCGCAGAGAGATTTCGAGGCACGCTACAACATCCCATCTGAGGCCGCATTACAGGCGGTCTTTTTTACTGGCCAGATCCCGGCAGGTATTGAACGTTATCTCGAACAGGTTGGCTTGTCGGCACGGCAAATTCTCGGGCATTGGCCAGAGACTGTCCGGTGGTTACCGTCTATACTTTATTAATATGTCTCGGGCAGGTGAGGTCTGGTTTGAGTAAGTGGAGTAACGGCTTGCCAGGGATTGTCATGACGTCGTCGCTTTTGTTTTCAGGGCTGCCAAGTATAGCCGTATACGGCGAAACTCCGGTCACTGTTAACTATCTGGTAGTTGATGAAAAAACGCAACCGTTCCAGCTTGTCAGCGAAGGCCTGAGCCGTGGCGGCATTATCTCTGATATCGTCGATGCATTGTTCGCTGATTCCGCTTATGTTGTTAAACATCACGTTATGCCGGTCAACCGGGTCCAGCAAAGTGTCGCTGACTTTAAAGTTCAAAGTTGGATTACCTTTGGTTCCCCAGTCTGGAGCTCATTTGGAGACAGGGGGGAGAGGGTTGGCGTGCCGCTTTTCGAAACCCGCCATGTCATGGTGACCTGTAATCCGGCTGCGCCATCACGGATCGCATCCGTCGATGATCTGGCGGGTCTCTCGATTGTCACGTTGCGACACTTCGATTATCTGGAGCTTAGCAGAGCAATTGAGGGAGGGCTTGTTCGCTCGATTCCGGTAGACCGTTATGCCGCAGGGCTGGAACTGGTGAGGCTTGGGCGTGTAGACGGATTTATCGAAATGGTTTCCCGGTTGCGCTACCACCAGGCAGAACTGGAAGGTGATCACTCCTGCATTCGTGAGGTTGATGCCAGCGCGATAATTCCGAAGTATCCTATCCATCTGTACGTCGACAGCCGCTGGCCGACGGTGTTCAAGAATTTTGTCGCCCAGAGGCTCGAAATGATGGCGAATACAGGTGAGCTGGAGCGGATATTCAGTCGATATGTGCCGGATGATGCCAACCGGAAGCGAGCCAACCAATGACAGCGATTGTGCATTGCTGCCCGGGCTCTCTTCAGACCACCGCTTTTATTTTCTGACGGTCCAACATCCTCGAAATGGCTTCGGCCGGCTGGGCCGGACCATAGAAGAAACCTTGCATCTGCTGGCAACCCAGGCTTTTCAGGTACGCCAACTGCGTATCCGTTTCTACGCCTTCCGCGATAATGTCCAGTTTCAGGCCATGGGCCATGGCCACGATAGCGTTAACAATGCAGGCGTCTTCTTCTCCATCTCGAATGCCGCGGACAAACGACTGGTCTACCTTCAAAGTGTGGATGGGCAAATGGTGAAGGTAATTCAGCGAAGAGTAGCCGGTACCAAAATCGTCTATGGCAATGCGGACCCCAAGATCGGCCAGTTCCCGGAGCTTCTGGCTGATTTTCTCAAGGTCATTCATGATGACATTTTCAGTAATTTCGATTTCCAGATGGTTAGCCGGGAATCGTTCATTTTTGAGCTGCTTGATCAGATTTTCGACAAATCTCGGGTGCTCTACCTGAATTGGTGACAGGTTCACTGCCAGCCTCAAATCCTTGTTGCCATCCAGTATCCACTCGTTGACCTGCCGACAGGCCTGGGCCAATACCTGCTCGCTGAGATCAACAATCAGTTTGGTCTCTTCGGCCAACGCCAGAAAATCTCTGGGGTAGAGCAGTCCCCGTTCCGGGTGTTGCCATCGAACCAGCGCTTCAAGACCCACAATGCGTCCGCTTTTAGCGCAGACCTGAGGTTGGTAGTAAACCCGTAGTTCATTGTTCTCCAGAGCCTGTCGGAGATCCCGTTCCAGGCTGAGACGGTTGGCGGTGTCGATGCTCATGGATTCGCTGTAAAAACGGTAGCCATCCTTGCCCCGGGCCTTTACATGATACATGGCGATATCTGCATTCTGGATCAGCTGATCCAGCGAAATGCCTGCCTCCGGGTACAGGGAAATACCGATACTGACACCGACGAATACTTCGTGTTCACCTAATTGAAAGGGTGCTTTGAGGGCATCAATCAGTTTTTTGGCAATACGCCGGGCATCGTTACTGTTGTTAATCGCGGGCAGCAGCAGAGTAAACTCGTCACCGCCGAACCGTGAGAGGGTGTCACCTTTACGGATGCATTGCTCCAGACGCTGGGTGACCGCTTGCAACAAACGATCACCCATGGCGTGACCCAGAGTATCGTTAATCACCTTGAACCGGTCCAGGTCCAGAAACATCACTGCGAGTTTTTGTTTGCTGCGGCGCGCATGAGTGATGGCAAGGCTCAACCGGTCAGTAAACAGTGCCCGGTTGGGTAATCGGGTGAGTAAGTCATGGTAGGCCTGGAAATTTATGAAAGCTTCTGCTTCCTTGCGCTCGGTCACATCCCTTGCGATGCCGTAAAACCGCGCCTTGCGACGATCAGAGGGTTGGGCAGTGAAATCGGCTGCAAGAGGCCAGGTTTCATGGTCAACCGGAAAGGCCGTGATCTCGAAATGCCGGTTGGCCTTATGGCTGCCCCGGGTTTTGAGTTTGACTTCGAGGGTGCGGGGATTTTCGGCTGTAATGCTTGGATCGCGAAGAGCATAGGTGCCGCGAGCAGCGTCCTGTTCATCGAGTATGTGACTGAAATGCTTGCCGTTCAGCTCTTCGCTATCGTAGCCCAGTAACGACTCAATCTTACTGTTGACGAAACAGAAGCGCCCTTCGCCATCAAGCATGAAGACAATGTCTGGAGAGCTGTTGACGATGTAACGGTGCAACGCCTCGGACTTTTCAAGACGTAGCTGAACATCGGCATGGGCTCTGACCAGAGACTGTCTGCCCAGTGCAGCTTCCAGCGTGGTAAGCATTTCGTCTGGGTCAAAGGGCTTCTTGATGTAGTCTTGGGCGCCTCTTCTCAGCGCACGACTGACTGCACTGAAAGAGCTCTCACCGCTCACCACAATAATGCCGCAATTGGGCTGAACCTTCGCCGCATGAGACATGACCGCAAAGCCGTCCAGTCCTGGCATTCTCAGGTCAAGCATGGCGAGATCAAACGTGTGCGTGCTCAGCTGTTTGCAGGCATCGTCGCCTCCCAGCGCCGAGGTGACAAGATAACCCTGTTGCTCCAGCAGCGAGGAGAGACTTCTCAGCAGTCTCGGATCATCGTCAGCGACGAGTATCCTGGCCATGGTAATATCAGCTACTGGCAAGTGAATCGGTTGCCGTGTCATCGCGCGTTGCCCATGAATTATGTCTGTCCTTTATTGCAATCGGATGCCGCGGGCAGGAGGACTCTGAAGCTGGTGCCCGAGCCTCTCGTGCGGTAACCAATGATGCCCTCCATGTCATCAATCAGTTGTTTGACAATGCTCAGTCCCAATCCGCTGTGAGCCGGACCTTTGCTCGATTGTACCGGCTTGAACAGCCCTTTTTGAATATCTGGCGGCAAACCCGGACCACTGTCTTCAATCAGCATTTCAACCCACTGCCGGCCCTGCTGCCAGACGGGCGAGGCGCTTGCAAGTCTGAGTTTCCCGCCATCTGGCATGCACTCGACCGCGTTACGGACCAGGTTAAGAATGACCTGACGCACCGGCGCCCGACCAGCAGCCAGTTCTGTTGATTCTTCGCTCAAAATCAGGGCGCAATCAATGTTCCCGTCCCTGAACAGACAATCCTGAAAAAGGTCGTACAGGGCCTTCAATTCCCGATTAAGGTTTGCCGGCTCGTTGGTCTTCGGGTTGTGTTCGTGGCTCTCACCCATCTGCGTCAACAGATTGCCAGCGCGTTCAAGCTCCTCCCGGATAATATCCAGTTCTTCCCGGACCTGTTCGTTTTCAAGCCTCCCCCGCAATTGAAAAATGTACTGACGAATGATGGTCAACGGGTTGCTGATCTCATGAATGTGACGTCGTACATTGTCTTGGGCGAGGGCCTGGTCAATATCTCCTGCCGTCACATCGTGCCTATTTTTCAGCTTTTTGCTCGCAACCTGCTGAGATAATCGCTCGCTGAACATTTCAGCAAGTTCCAGCGTTGAAGTCATATTTTCGGCATCGGCCCCAATCACAAAAACGCCCTGACAGTCATCTCCGGACAGTAACGGAACAGCCATCAGGGAGGAAGTACCGAGCAGCCCCATTAATTGTTTGTCGAGCACGTTGGGAGGGCGGTCAGCCAGCAACACAGCTTTTTGGTCCCGGAAACTTTGCGTGAGTACGCTGCCCGCAGAAGCTGTGACAATCGTCATGCCGGGCGGTTCGCCCTGACTGTCTGACGCCAGGGTCAGGGTATCATCGTCGACTTTGAAAAACAGGGTGGGGCAACCGGTTAAAAGAGTGAGGTTGCTGACTGTGCTGGCGAGCACTTCAGGTACCGGGTCTGAACCGTTGGCCAGGCTGAGAGCCTGGTCAGTCATGGTCTGGCGAATAATCGTATTGCGCAACGACTGGCTTGCATTATGGCCGTCATAGGCATGTTTAATGGGAACCCCCAACGATTGCGCGAGGGCGGCCACTTCATGATCGATGCGCAGTGATAATTCCCGGATGAGATCTTCACTGAGACTGAAAATGGTACATGCGGCAGCAATACCGGTTGCATCGGACCGAG
>JBBQMX010000051.1:0-8461 GCA_038329375.1 Pseudomonadales bacterium
CGGGGGGCACTGGATTTGCTGGTGCATCGGCTCGAAGGCAATCTTCTCGCCGCCAGCCAGGAGATGGACCGGCTCGCACTGTTCAGCAAAAGCAAAACCATCGATGAAGAAGTCGTCGAACAAGCAGTACAAAACAGTGCCCGGTTCAACCTCTTCGAGTTGGTCACCGAGCTGTTGCTGGGTGACGCTGCCAACGCCCAGAAAATAATCGGGGCGCTTGAGCAGGAGGGTGACAGCCCCCTTGGTCTGCTAACCGTTTTGAGCCGGGACCTCCATCTTGTGATTGAACTCCAGCAAGCCATGGCACACCGCGAGGCGCCCGCCGGCTTCCTCAAGTCCCGTGGTATCCGCCAGCCACAGCGGGTGAAGGCGCTGGAACGGGCAGCCAGAAGGCTCTCACCGGAGCAACTTCGTAACGCTGTCCTTCGCTGCAGTGATATTGACCGGGCTTCGAAAGGGTTCGATGACCTTGGTCCCTGGCATTATTTCCGCACGATGGCTACCGCTCTCGCCTGACCTTTAGCCGGCTTCACCCTCGTGTCCCGCCCTGCCCTTGACAGCTTCAGAGTTTCAGTCGCATTGTAAGCACAGGCAGCGCTAATGCTGCTTGCAATCAGGAGTGGTTGGAATTTTCCAGTTGCGTCAAAAAGGAGGCGTTTAGCATGGGTATCAAAGACGATCTGAACAAATTATCCGAAACCATCCGTCAGCATCGGGATGAAATTCGAGTCCGACTCCACCTCGCCAAGGAGGATATCAAGGACGAGTGGGACGATCTGGAAGTGTATTGGGATCGCTTCAGGCACAAGATGGACGATGTCTTTCATGATGCTGAGGATGCCTCAAAGGAGGCCCGCACTTCGGCCCGTGAAATGGGTGACGAACTTAAACAAAGCTATGAGCGTCTCAAGAAACGAATTAAATAGCCGACCAGATTAATCGCGACTGAAGTCGCTCCTACCAAAACATCAC
This sequence comes from Pseudomonadales bacterium, assembly GCA_038329375.1. Classification (GTDB taxonomy): domain Bacteria; phylum Pseudomonadota; class Gammaproteobacteria; order Pseudomonadales; family Oleiphilaceae; genus Marinobacter. The sequence goes on from JBBQMX010000051.1 coordinate 973, forward strand.
AATACCACAATGCAATGTAGGAGCGGTTTCAACCGCGAATGTGTTGAAGATCGTCGATCTAGAACTCCTCCGCAGTCAGCGCCATCATCGAATCACTGCCACTGCGAAGCCCTTCAGCCAGTGCAACCGTCTTGGGCAGCAGGCGATCATAATAGAACCTTGCAGACTTGAGTTTGCCGGTGTAGAAGCCGGAAGTATCACCTTCAGCTCTGGGCAAGGCGGCCTTTACAATTTTTGCCCACATATAACCCAGCGCCGTCAGACCGAACAGGTCAAGGTAATCCACCGAAGCCGCACCTACCGCGTTGGGATTGTTCTCCGCCTGATTAATCACATGTTCAGTCACATCAGACAGGCGCTCAAGAGAGGCCGCCAGCGCCTCCAGGTAAGGACGCAGTGCGGCATTAGTGCTGTTTTCCTCAATGAAGGCGCCGACATCCTCGGCGAACAACTCGTAAAGCCGTCCCTTGCTACCGACGACTTTACGACCCATCAGGTCAAGCGCCTGGATGCCGTTGGTGCCCTCGTAGATCTGGGTGATGCGAACATCCCGGACCAGTTGTTCCTGCCCCCATTCACGCACGTAACCGTGACCACCAAACACCTGCTGCCCGATCACACAGGCATCCAGCCCGCGATCTGTCAGGAACGCTTTGGCAACCGGTGTCAGCAGCGCCACCATGCCTTCAGCATGCTCACGGCGGGCATCGTCATCGGCATATTTGGCAATATCCAGCCATTGTGCAACATAGGTTGAAAACGCACGTCCGCCCTCGACGTAACCCTTCATGGTCAGCAGCATCCGGCGCACATCCGGATGCACGATGATCGGGTCCGCCGCCTTGTCCGGATGCTGGGCACCCGTCGGGGCGCGGCTCTGAACCCGATCAAGGGCATATTCCCGGGCATTCTGGAGTGACGCATCCGCGGCACCAATACCCTGTATGCCTACACCCAGGCGCTCGTAGTTCATCATTGTGAACATTGCCGCCAGGCCTTTGTTGGGCTCACCTACCAGCCAGCCTTTGGCACCGTCAAAATTCATCACACAGGTCGCCGAAGCCTTGATGCCCATCTTTTTCTCAAGCGAGCCACAGCCAAGCGTGTTGCGCTCGCCCAAAGACCCGTCTTCATTCACCAGGAATTTCGGCACCAGCAACAACGAAATACCTTTTGGCCCCTTGGGTGCATCCGGCAGTTTGGCCAACACCAGGTGAATGATGTTTTCGGCCATATCGTGCTCGCCCCAGGTAATAAAAATCTTGGTGCCTGTCACATCGTAAGAGCCGTCATCGTTGGGCTGGGCCTTGGTACGGATAATGCCAAGATCGGTACCGGCGTGGGGCTCGGTCAGATCCATGGCCCCGGACCAGACGCCTGAGTACATGCTGGGAAGGTATTTTTCTTTCAATTCCTGGCTGCCATGGGCGTCCAGCGCCAGACAAGCACCAGCGGTCAACATCGGCGCAAGACCAAACGCCATGTTTGAAGCCTGGAGCATCTCCTCAAACTGCGCTACGAGGGTCTTCGGCATACCCATTCCCCCGAACTCCGGGTTGCCTCCAAGGCCGTTCCAGCCGCCTTCCACGATGGTTTGATAGGCTTCACGGAACCCGTCAGGGGTCGTGACTTCACCGTTATTCCATTTGCAGCCTTGCTCATCGGCTTCCCGGTTCAGGGGCGCCAGCACGCCGCTGGTAATCTTGCCCGCTTCTTCGAGAATAGCGTCAGCGGTTTGCGGGTCTACGTGCTCTGCCAACCTGGGCAAAGACGCCCAGAGGGCCGGCGCATCAAAAACTTCGTTGAGGGTGAAACGGATATCGCGCAGAGGTGCCTGATAGTCAGCCATTGATTAACTCTCCAGAAGTCTTCAGAACGACATCAATAATGCCAGTCCGGTTTATTTTTTCCAGGCTACCAGTCTACCTGAAAGTGAATGCGCGCTCATGATGTGTTGTTAGCATGATAAAAAAAGCCCGTCTCCTGAGAGCCCGGGCTTTCTTGCAATCGTCAGCGCAACCCGCCTCTGAAGGCGAATGCGTCCTCCTGCATATCCATCAGAGAATCTGCGCCAGCCAGCATGCTCTCCGCATGGGTGCGGGTGCGGGGCAACATCCGCTTGAAGTAGAACCGCGCAGTCTGGACCTTGGCGTTATAGAAGCTTTCTTCAATGGTGCCGTCGGCCATCTTGTTCAGTGCGACCTGGGCCATCCGGGCCCAAAGATACGCGAACACGGCGTAGCCGGAGTACATCAGATAGTCGACTGAGGCAGCGCCCACTTCATCGCGGTTCTTCATCGAGGTCATGCCCAATTTCATGGTCAGGTCACCCCACTCCTTGTTGATCGTCTGCAGCGGCTCAATGAATTCCTGCATTTGCTCGTTGTCGGCGTTTTCCTTGCAGAACACGTGGACCAGTTTGGTAAAGCGCTTCAATGACTCGCCCTGGGTCATCAGTACCTTGCGGCCCAACAGATCCAGCGCCTGGATACCGGTTGTGCCCTCGTAGATCATGCCGATGCGGGCATCCCGAACCACCTGCTCCATGCCCCACTCGGCAATAAATCCGTGGCCACCGAACACCTGCATACCAAGGTTGGAGGCTTCGTAACCGATTTCAGTCAGGAAAGCCTTAGCAATTGGGGTCAGGAAGCCCATCAGTTCGTCGGCTTCTTTGCGGGCTTCTTCAGTTTTGCCTTTATGGACAATATCACCCTGCTGGGCAGTGTAATAAATCAGTGCGCGGGCGCCCTCGGCCACTGCCTTCTGAGTCAACAACATCCGGCGAACGTCAGGGTGCACGATAATCGGGTCCGCCGGTCCGTCCGGATTCTTTGGTCCGGTCAGGGAGCGCATAGCCAGACGATCTTTCGCGTAGGCCAGGGAACCCTGAAACGACAGCTCCGCAGCACCCAGGCCCTGAATAGCAGTGCCCAGGCGAGCCACGTTCATAAAGGTGAACATGCAGTTCAGGCCACGATTTTCCGGCCCGATCAACCAGCCTTTGGCGCCGTCGAAATTCATCACACAGGTGGCATTACCGTGGATGCCCATCTTGTGCTCAATGGAGCCACAGGTGACGGCATTGCGTTCACCAGCTGAACCGTCTTCGTTCGGCAGGCACTTCGGCACGATAAACAACGAAATGCCCTTGGTGCCTTCCGGTGCACCCGGAAGACGCGCCAGCACGATGTGAACAATGTTATCTGCCATGTCGTGCTCACCGGCGGAGATAAAAATTTTGGTGCCGGTGATGCCGTAGGAACCATCAGCATTCGGTTCAGCCCTGGAGCGCAAAGTGCCCAGATCAGAACCACAGTGTGCTTCAGTCAGGCACATGGTGCCGGTCCACTCGCCACTGATCATTTTGCTGAGGTAGGTTTCTTTCTGTTGCTCGGTGCCGTGGAGCTCCAGGGTATTGATGGCACCGTGGCTAAGCCCCGGATACATACCCCAGGACCAGTTCGCGGTGCCAATCATTTCACTCATCACCAGGCCAACCGACTCCGGCAAGCCTTGGCCGCCATTTTCCGGTGACGCTGTCATTGATGGCCAGCCGCCTTCGACATACTGCTGGTAGGCATTCCGGAATCCCGTCGGGGTCTTGACGCCGTCAACGCTCCAGGTACAGCCTTCCTTGTCCCCAACCTGGTTCAGAGGCGACAGCACCTGCTCACAGAACTTGGCGCCTTCCTGAATAATGGCATCGACCATATCCGGGGTCGCATCTTCCGCGCCGTCCAGATTGGCATAGTGCTGTTCGCTGTCCAGCAGCTCACTCATTACAAATTTGATGTCACGCAGGGGCGCTTTATAGTCGGGCATACATCCACCTCGGGTTTTCGGTTTCGCCTACAGCTATTGCTGCAATGCTCTAGCCTCAGGTTTTACTCAGGCGTGACAGCCAAGGGCTGCCAGCGTTAATTAAACGGGTGTTTGAAACATACGTTTGTAACAGAGGTATTGTCAAGCAGAGGCGCAAAAATTTGTGTTGCCTTACGCTACCAAACGTAATGGTAAACAGGCGGGGAAAATTCCAGTGAAGCGCTGATTAAGTCCCTGGGGGGAGAGGGGTTGATTCAGATAGTAACAATTACGCAGGAGGCTATGCCCGGAGGTCGAGCAACGTACCCAGAGTCTCGTCCGCCGTTTTAACGATCTGGGCGGAGGCCTCAACACTGCGTTGATAGAGTTTCAGGTCAATGAAAGGTTCAATCAGGTCTCCGGCACCTGTGGCCGTACCCTGGGGGCCGTCAACGCCACCGCGAGCTATTTTCCGGGCAGCGTTGTCCATGCCCTGAAGACCGTCCTGTATGCCTTGAATACCGATTCCCAATGTATTGCTAATCATAAGCCGACCACATACCAGCTGACGTAGACCCTTATTAAGCCACACTGCTGTTTAATTTTCAATCAACGGCGTGATGTTGACCTGACTCGCCAATGAGACCGGGTCCGGGGACGCCTGCCAGGGCATCACGCCCAGGCAAGGGGCGGCCATATGCCCAATAAGATAGTCCAGGGTCTCAGCTTCGCTGGCCATCGCCTCGGGTTCCGGACGGTTTGCAACCCAGCCCGCCAGCTTCAAACCATCAGCTCGAATAGCTTCGGCTGTCAGTAAAGCATGGTTGATACAACCAAGCCTCAGGGCGACCACCAGAATGACCGGCACTTCCAATGCCCCAGCTACCGCAGCGTAGGTTTCACGGTCATTCAATGGCACCCGCCACCCACCTGCCCCTTCGATAATAAGGAGATCTGCAGGCTGAATCTGGAGCCCACGGCAAAACCCCACCAGGCGTTGAGCACTGAGCTGTCGCCCAGCCTGGGCCGCAGCAACATGGGGTGCAATCGCGGGCGCCATGGCAACCGGATTGACCTGATCATAAGCCAATGTTTCTGACATGGCTTGCTGCAACATCAGGGCATCGTCATTGCGCAGGCCGTCCGGTGTCTGCTCGCAACCGGAGGCGATCGGCTTCATGGCAAGTGTCCGAAGGCCAACTTTACCAGCGGCGTGAAGTATTGCTGCCGAGATCATTGTTTTACCGACACCAGTGTCAGTCCCGGTAACAAAAAACGTTTTTTTAGCCAAGGGGTGGGTCCTGAACGATCAATGGGGTGTGGCCGCCTCGACGGCCGTAGGCTGGGCGCCTGACTGGGTCAGCGGTACGCACGCCGCAAAACCTTCAATCAATCGGTCCAGGTCAGCGTCGGTATGACTGGCGCTCAAGGTAACCCTTAACCGCGAGGCTCCCTGGGGCACCGTCGGCGGGCGAATCGCAGTGACCAACAAACCAAGCTTTTCCAGATCGGCGCTTAAGCTCAATGCCGCCCTTGCATCCCCAACCATAACCGGCTGAATAGCAGTGGCTGAGGGTAATAACGAGTAGCCAAGGGCCGTCATGGCGGCACGGAATCGATCAATCAGGCTTTGCAGATGCTGCCGCCGTGCGTCTTCATGCTCCACCAGGTCAATACTGGCGTGATTTGCCATTGCCAGGGCCGGTGGCATGGCCGTGGTATAAATGTAGGTGCGGGCTTTCTGGACCAGATAGTCCATAAGCAGAGCTGGTCCCGCGACAAATGCGCCACTGGAACCAAATGCCTTGCCAAAGGTACCAATCACCAGCGGTACCTCATCTTCTGTCAAACCTTCAGCGAAAACCGAACCGCGGCCTTGAGGACCTACGCAGCCAAAGCCGTGGGCGTCGTCAACCACCAGCAGAGCATCGTGTGCCCGGCACAGCCAGGCCAGTTCCCGCAGAGGCGCTATATCACCATCCATGCTGAAAACTCCGTCTGTCACCACCAGCTTGTGCCCCCCGGTCTCAGCAAGCTGTTTTGCCAGGGTGTCGGTGTCTCCGTGAGGGTAAGTTCTGATTTCAGCCCGGCTAAGCTTACAGCCGTCGATAATCGAAGCGTGGTTGAGCGAATCGGAGAAAATGGTATCGCCTCTGCCAGCCATCGCCGAGATCACGCCCATATTCGCCATATAACCGGTGGAAAAAAACAGTGCACCCGTCCGGCCCGTGAAGGCCGCCAGCCGCTTTTCCAACTGGTGATGGGCCTGATGATGACCGCAAACAAGATGGGAAGCTGCACCGCCGAGACCGTTTATCTCCAGTCCTGTTTTTGCGGTCTCAACCAGGACCGGATGATTCGCCAGCCCAAGGTAATCGTTGCTGCAAAACGCCAGTACAGCGTCCCCGTCGGCGGTCATTCGGGGTTGCTGCGGCCCGCTGACGACACGCCTGGTCCGGTACAGCCCAGCCGCCTTGCGTTGCTCAATTTCCCGGACGAAATCGCGCATATCAGAACCCTTAGGCGGATTGACGGGCGGCGTCGTAGAACAAGTGCCGGGTGCGCTCGGTTTCCACTGCTTCGGCAAGCCCCGCTTCACGTTCATTTTCCGTATGTGCGGTTTCACGCTGCTCGGGGCGAATACCGAGGCGGCGGAACAGTTCACGGTCTTTGTCCGCTTCCGGGTTCGCGGTGGTCAGCAGTTTCTCTCCGTAGAAAATCGAATTGGCACCGGCCAGAAAGCACAGCGACTGCATCTGCTCGTTCATGTCTTCCCGGCCTGCGGATAGACGCACATGGGAGCCAGGCATAACGATGCGAGCCACGGCGATGGTGCGAATGAAGTCAAACGGGTCGAGATCTGCCACGTTTTCCATGGGGGTACCAGCCACTTTCACCAGCATATTAACAGGCACACTTTCAGGATGATGTGGCAAATTGGCCAGTTGCATCAGCAGCCCCGCCCGGTCATCAAGGTCTTCACCCATCCCCATGATGCCGCCACAGCACACTTTCATGCCGGCTTTACGAACGTTCTCCAGGGTATCCAGGCGGTCCTTGTAGGTCCGGGTGGTGATGATATGGCTATAGTACTTCTCAGAAGTATCCAGATTGTGGTTGTAGTAATCCAGCCCGGCATCTGCAAGTTCCCGGGCCTGAGGCTCCTCCAGCATGCCGAGGGTCATACAGGTTTCCAGCCCCAGTGATTTGACCTGGCGAACCATGTCCAGCACATAAGGCATATCTTTCTCGGAAGGGCTGCGCCAGGCCGCACCCATGCAAAACCGCGAGGCGCCCTTTTGCCGAGCCGCTTTTGCCTCTGCAATGACCTTTTCAATCTCCAGCAGTTTTTCTTTTTCCAGTCCGGTATTGTAATGGCCGCTCTGAGGACAATATTTGCAATCTTCGGGGCAAGCGCCGGTCTTGATTGATAACAGAGTGCTGACCTGGACTTCATTAGGATCAAAATAGTCCCGATGGGTAGATTGGGCCGTGAAGATCAGGTCATTGAAAGGCATCAGTAAAAGCTTGCGGATTTCTTCTAGCGACCAGTCATGGCGGATGGCGGTAGCAGTCATCGGGGTATCCTGTTAATTTTGTCGGTTCGCGAAATAGATCAAGTTCAAGGATTGAACAAATGATAAAGCGCCTGAAACTGCTGTCAACCCAATTCAACCTAAAGGTT
>JBBQMX010000052.1:0-8435 GCA_038329375.1 Pseudomonadales bacterium
CACCCTCTTTCAGGATCTGACGTACCTGGGTTTCGAGCCGGTCGAAAAACTGCGATACACGACGCTGCAAACCCTCGTCCTCCCCTATCAGGGCGCCACCGGTCAATACCCGGCAAAGCCCCGGATTGCGTTCTGCGAATACCAGCACCAGATGCGCCAGTTGCTGCAGCCGAACCCGGGCATCCTCATGTTCCTGCAGAATAAGCTGGCAGCGTGAAAAAACCGCCTCTTCGGCAAACTCGATCAGGCCTTCGAACATCTTTCGTTTGCTGGGGAAGTGTCGGTAAAGAGCGGCTTCGGTAACACCGACTCGCTTTGCCAGACCCGCGGTGGTAATCCGTGCCCCCGGATCGCTTTCCAGTAAGCCAGCCAGAGCCTGAAGAATGAGCTCACGACGACTGGGTTCAGGTTGCTTCATAGTTGGATTGCCGTCTAGAAGAAAATACCGTCAACCGGCGAGGAAGCACTGGCGTAGGGTTTCTTTGGCATACGCCCGGACAGATACGCCTCGCGACCGGATTCAATGGCCAGGCGCATGGCGTTAGCCATCCGCACCGGATTTCTGGCCTGTGCGATAGCCGTGTTCATCAGCACACCGTCACATCCCAGCTCCATCGCAATGGTCGCGTCAGAAGCCGTACCGACACCGGCATCCACCAGAACCGGCACGGTCGCATTTTCTACAATCAGCCGAATGTTGTAACGGTTCTGAATACCCAGACCGGAGCCGATCGGCGCTCCCAGCGGCATGATCGCAATGCAGCCCATGTCTTCAAGCCGCTTGGCCAGCAGCGGATCGTCTGAGCAATAGACCATCACCTGAAAACCATCCCGGATCAGTTCCTCGGTGGCAACGAGAGTTTCGGTCATGTTCGGGTACAGGGTCTTTTCCTCACCAAGTACTTCCAGTTTGACCAGGTTATGGCCATCCAGTAACTCGCGGGCAAGCCGGCAGGTTCGAACTGCATCTTTGGCGGTGTAACAGCCTGCGGTGTTCGGCAGCATGGTGTATCGGTCAGGTGAAACCACGTCCAGCAGGCTGGGTTCATCGGGGTTCTGGCCAAGATTGGTTCTTCGCACCGCAAAAGTAACGATTTCCGCTCCGCTGGCCTCAATGGCCCGGCCAGTTTCGTCCATGTCGAGATATTTGCCTGTTCCCACCAGCAGGCGGGAGTTATACACGCGCCCTGCAATCTCAAGGGGTTTGTCTGCGGGTAACCGCGCTTCGGATGATTCGCTCATTCAACACCTGTTTTGATCAATTAAAAAGATAAGCCGACTCTCGGATAACCGGTCCGGGTTAACCACCGCCAATAGCATGGACGATTTCAACCCGGTCCCCGGCACTCAGCTGGAATGCCGTGTGCTGGCTGCGGGGAATAATGTCTTCATTCACTTCCACAGCAAGGCGTTTTCCCGTAACTGACAACTGTGTCAGCAACACCGAAATAGTGGCATCCTCTGACACCTCGGTAGCCTCACCATTTACCTCAATCTGCATCATCATAATGACTCCTGACCATTGCCTCTCTGAAGCCCGGCAATCACGACCAATACCCAACCCACCATAAAACAGAGTCCACCCAACGGGGTAACCGGGCCAACCCAGTGCAATTCCATCAGCACCAGCAGATACAGGCTTCCGCTGAACATCACCACACCAGCCACCAAAAAACCGGCGGCCAGCATCAACAAACGCCGGGACACATCCAGAGCGCCCAAAATGGCGATCAGAATCAACCCGAGGCCATGAATCATCTGGTACTGCACACCGGTCTGGAAGACCTCCAGACTGCGCTCTGTGACCATGCCCCGCAAGGCGTGGGCGCCGAATGCACCGGCCATCACTGCCAGCAGGACCAACACAGCGCCCAGCACAAGGGGCATTCGCAATACACTGCCGGAGCTAACAATCACAGTGGGTTTTCTCGCCGGTATCCAGATTCATTACCGTCAGCGTCCCACCCCAAACGCAACCGGTATCAAGACCGATGAACTGATCATCCGACGTATTACCCTCCAGAGCTGCCCAGTGGCCAAAAATGACTCGGGTTTTATCCGGTCGGGGGAAACTGAACCAGGGTGCGTAACCCGCCGGCGCTTCACCTGTGGATTCCTTGGCAGTCAGTTCCAGCGAGCCATCCTCAGCAATAAACCGCATACGGGTAAAATAGTTGGTGGCGGCGCGCCAGCGGTCCATGCCGGTCAGTTCTTCCCGCCAGCGGTCCGGCTCATTACCGTACATATGGGTAAAATATTCGGCGGCCTCAGGACCACGAATAACGCTCCCCAGCTCCTTTGCATACCCCAGGGCCTGTTCCACCGACCAGATGTGAGGCAAACCGGCATGGGCCATGATGATCTCGCGATCCGGATCGTAAACGCAGAATTTCTGTTGTCTTAGCCACTCGATCAGCTTGTCATGGTCCGGCGCCAGCAAGATGTCATCAAGAGTATCCTTACTCTTGGTTTTATGGCCACCCAGAGCCACCGCCAGCAGATGCAGGTCATGGTTACCCAGCACCACTTCCGCCGACGCGCCCAGGCTTTCAATGTAACGTAGGGACGCCAGTGAGGATGGTCCCCGGTTAATAATATCCCCTGCTACCCAGAGCCGATCACGGGACGGTGAAAAGTCGATTATAGCCAGCACGTCCAGCAGTCGATCGTAACAGCCCTGGATATCGCCGATGGCATAGTCAGTCATGGTCTGCTCCTTATGAAAGCTGCTTGCCCTGGCTAACATCGGTTAACGCATCTGCTATGGCGACGTAGTTTTCCAGCGTCAGGTTTTCCGGTCGAAGGCCATCATCAATACCCAGGGCGTTGAGCTGCTCCACCGTTACCAGGCTGCCCAGCGCTTTCCGGAGGGTTTTGCGACGGGCATTAAAAGCCGTGCGAACAACACCCTGAAGAGTTTTCAGATCCTTGGCCGGATAAGGCACGCTGCTGTGAGGCACCAGTCTCACGATCGCTGAATCCACTTTTGGCGAGGGCCGGAAAGCGCCCGGGCCGACCTCAAACAGTGGCTGCACCTTGCAGAAATACTGCGCCATGATGCCAAGACGACCGTAGTTGTTGTCCCCGGAAACCGCCGCCAGCCGCTGCACCACCTCTTTCTGCAACATGAAGTGCATGTCCTGCACCACGCCAGACTGACCCAGCAGGTGAAAGATCAGCGGTGTTGATATGTTGTAGGGCAAGTTGCCCACTATGCGCAGGGGTCTGTCCGTCACCAGCTGGCTGAAATCAAACTTCAGGGCATCCCCTTCGTGAATCTGAAAACCCGGATAGTTAAAAAACTTGGTCCGCAGAATCGGGATCAGATCCCGGTCCAGCTCCACCACCTGAAGCTTCGGATTAACGGCCAGAATCTCTTCCGTCAACGCCCCCAGCCCGGGTCCGATTTCCACCATGGTATCGTCCGGCTTCGGGCTGATTGAGCGGACAATCTGCTCGATCACACCGGCATCGTGGAGGAAGTTCTGACCAAACCGTTTACGGGCCTGGTGCCCGTGCTTACCGCGGCTCACGTTTGAGCTCCCTGTTTGCGGGTGGCCATTTGAGTTGCCACGCTGATCGCAACGCGCAAACTGCCCACATCAGCCGTGCCGGTACCCGCCAGATCCAGAGCCGTACCGTGGTCTACGGAAGTACGCACAATAGGCAAGCCCAGAGTAATATTAACCGCCCGGCCAAAGCCCTGATATTTCAACACCGGCAGGCCCTGGTCATGATACATCGCGAGCACTGCATCGGCGCTATCCAGCCAATGTGGGGTGAACAAGGTATCTGCCGGTAACGGGCCAGTCAGTTGAATGCCTTCCCGGCGCAGGGCGTCCAGGGTGGGCTCGATAACCTCGATTTCTTCACGGCCAAGATGACCACCTTCGCCCGCATGGGGGTTGAGCCCCGCCACCAGGATACGGGGGTGATCGATACCAAAATAGTGCCGCAGGTCGTGATTCAATATTCTTGTCACCTGGATCAGACGCTCAGGCGTGATGGCGGCGGCAACCTCTTTCAGTGGTAGATGAGTGGTGACCAGCGCAACCCGCAGTGCCTCCGTCGCCAGCATCATGACGACACGATCAACCTGACACATCTCCTGCAAAAACTCGGTATGCCCGCTGAAGGGAATACCGGCGTCGTTGATCACACCTTTGTGAACCGGAGCGGTCACCATGCCATCGAACGTGCCGTCAAGGCAGCCTCGAGTGGCCACTTCTAGCGTCTTGAGCACATACGCGCTGTTGTTGCGATCAAGGGTACCGGCTTGATCGGAGACCAGGCCCTCAACAGAAAACACTGACAGCTGGCCCGCTGCCGTTTCCGCTGACATACCCGCTTGCCAGGGCACCAGCGTCACCGCAAGGCCCATTTTTTGCGCCCGGGCGGCCAGCAGGTCTCTGTCAGCAATCGCCACCAGCCCCGCTTCACGCTTCTCCAGCGCGATGGTCAGGCAAAGCTCTGGCCCGATTCCGGCAGGCTCGCCCGGGGTCAGCGCCAGGGTGACGGACTCACTCATGAATTCTCGTTCGCATCTGTTCCGGCATCGGCATCAGTCTTGATATCGACATAAGCTTCATCGCGGATTTCCCGCAGCCAGTTTTGCAGCTCCACATCAAATTTGCGACGGTAAAGGGCCTGCCGGGCTTCAGCTTCCTTGATCTGGCCGCCCATGTCCTTCTGGCGACGCTCCTGAACTTCCAGCACGTGCCAGCCAAATCGCGAGCGGATCGGGCCTTTCAGTTCACCCACTGAGGCTTCCTCCATGGCCTTTTCAAAAGCCGGCACCATTTCACCCCGGCTAACCCAGCCCAGATTACCGCCATCAGAGCCAGAAACCGGATCATCCGAAAATTCCTTTGCCAATGCTGCGAAATCTTCACCATTTCTCAACCGGTCAGTCAGTTCATTGATGCGTTGCTCGGCGTCCGCGTCCGATACAATTTCGGTGGGACGTACCAGAATGTGACGAACCTTGGACTGTTCAACCAGTTGCTGATCACCGCCCCGCTTGTTCAGTACCGTGATGATGTGGAACCCGCTGCCGCTCCGCAAAACTTCCGAGGGCTCACCGACGCCCAGCGCCGGTGCCACGTCGGATACCAGCGAAGGCAGTTGATTCTCTGGTCGCCAGCCCATCACGCCGCCTTCCAGGGCGTTACTGGCATCCGATTCGGCCACCGCCACTTCCCGGAAATCGGTGCCGGCACGAATCCGCTGCAACAGGTTTTCGGCTTTTGTTCGGGCAGCTTCCACGGCCTCTGCGTCATTGAAATCGTCAACAGCCAGCAGTATGTGGGCCAGCTGGTATTCAACACTGCTATCTCCGCCAGCACCAGATGCCGCGAGGAAATTGTCAACTTCGCGTCCGGTTACCCGAACCCGATTGTCGACGTTGCGCTGCTGTACACGGCTCAACAGCATTTCGCGGCGAATCTGTTCACGGGCTTCACGGTAGGTCAGGCCTTCCCGCTCAAGCTGTTGTTCGAATTGCTGCAAGGTCATGTTGTTACGGGCTGCAATATTCTGCATGGCGTCATTGAGCTCATTATCACTGACGCGCATGCCCATTTTCTCCGCCATCTGGAGTTGAATGGAGTCGGTAATCAACTGTTCCAGAACGCGTTCTTCAAGCGCCTCCATAGGTGGCAAACGTGTACCCTGGGTGTTGAGCCTGGACACGATGGTGCGAACGCGAGCGTCGAGCTCGGATTGCAGGATGACATCGTCATCGACAATCGCGATGACGCTATCCAATTGCTGGCGTTCGGCCAGGGCCAGGGGCGCACTGATTAACGCCACCATCAGAAAAACGGCTTGTGCGCATTGGCGCAGGGTCGCCTTCATAATCACCTCGGTTGTAACGTGCAATATCGGTCCGGTTTATCGTTTTATTCACGAAGCCCGAACCGGCGGCGTTCTCTTTCTTCAAAGCCATAAATGGCCTCGGAAATCCGCCCCGAGGAACCGCCGCTGCCGCCCAGACCTTTTAGCTGGACCTGAAACAGAATACGGTTCTCGAGGGTCTGATCGTCGGTCAGATAATTCTGGCTGACCAACTGGACACTCCAGCAACAGTTATTATATTCAATACCAGCCAGTGAGCCTGCGGTGCGGTCAGTCTGGGAATCGTAAACCCACCGGCCGATCAGGCTGACATTATCTGTGACAGGGAAAACCGCCCCGATATCCGACTGCTCAAATTCACCACGGCGATACGTGTGTCCCAGTGAGGCCAAGTACCGGTAATTCTCCGAGTGGAACACCAGTTGGCTCCGACCTTCCACGGTCTGATGCGTGCGCGGGTCCCACAGCCCGGAGGTGCGAATATCAAGCGTATCAAGTGGCCGCAGAACCGCTTCTCCCGCAAAGGCGGAATCACTTCGGTCGTCGGCGCCCTGCCCGTTCAGGGTGACTTCACGATCATCGTAATAGTATAACTGCCCGAGACTCAACCGAGCCCGCTCGGCGCCTGTGTTCAGGTCATTGAAGCGAGTGGTGACAGCGGTGGCCAGCTGATTGGTGTCGCCGACCCGGTCGCCGCCGGTGAATCGGTTGCGGGAGAACAAGTCGTCGAAACGAAAACCCCGGATAGCCGAGTCAAAGTCCGGTATGAAACTCTGGTCATCGGCATCCGCCCAGGCGTAATAAAGCCTTGGTTCCAGCGTTTGATTATACGGTATATCAAACAACGTGGACTGACGATCAAAGTACAACCCCGAATCCCATTCGAACACCGGCACCGTGCGGTCGAAACTGCCATCGCCGGGGGTGTAGTCTTCCAATTCGTAAACGGTGTGGTCCAGAGTAACCGAAGGCCGGGTATAACCCCAGAGCGCCCGCATCGGCAGCGCCAGCTCGGGCAGCACTCGCAAGCGCTGGCCTGTGGCACGATCAAGACCGGTCAGTTCGGAGTTGTCACGATCAAACCAGGTGTACTGGCCTTCAAACACAGTTTCGAAAACGCCCAACTCCCTTTCAAAACCGTACAGAGCTTCCGGTAACTGGTTGTAGGGCTTGTTGACGTCCGCAATCCGGTCCGTGATGGTCTGATAGCCATTCACATAGAGCTCAAAAAACTGCTGACGATCAGTATACCTCACGCCACCACGACGCAAATGATGGGTCGCCTGGCTGATCTCAAGGCTACGGTTCAGATCACTGAGATAATCATTGTCGGACACGACAGAGTAATCGCCATAACCGCTCCAGCCAGCTCCGAAGTTTGCCAGAGTGGTGAAATCCAGGGCCCAGCGTTCGCCATCAGCGCCAGGTTCTTCATCTTTGTAGGCGGTGTCGTTGGCGATGTAGCCGAGCTGAAGAATGGACTCTCCGAATGGTGACAGATAGCGTCCCTCTGCCTCACTGAAAAGCCCGCGCCCATGGATGTATTGGGGGGTCACCGTGGCATCATAGTAAGGTGCGAGGTTGATGTAATAAGGAACAGAAAGGTAACCGCCACTGCCGGTATTCGACGTCCCGAAGGCGGGATATAAAAAGCCACTCTTGCGGCGATCATCAATCGGGAAACTGGCGTAGGGCCAGTAAAACACGGGCACATCCTTCACTTCCAGGCGCACATGTGTTGCCGTACCTACACCTTCTGTCTGATCAAGCTCAATCTCTGAGGCCACCAGTGCCCAGTCATTCTGACCCGGGGCACAGGTGGTCAGATTGCCTTGCCGAATCAATACCCGTCCCGCCTGCGGCTGCGACAGACTATCTGCCGAGCCACGCATTTCTGCCTGGTGCAACAAGAATGTTGCCGTGTTGATGTCAAGACGACCGGTACCGGTATCATAGCTGGCCTGCTCGCCAGTGAGCAAAAAGCCCTGACCGCGGCTGACCAGTGGGCCGGTCAGGTTAACCTGACCATCGGCCTGATTGTAACGGGCCTCTGAGCCGGTAACATCAAATTGCCCCTGGCGCAGACGGACGTCACCTTGCAGCCATAGCGTCCGGTCGATCTCATAGCGGGATGAAAGACCACTGGCCCGCAGCGGTTCGCCGCTGTTATCCGGGGGAACGGCCCCGACTTCGGTTTCTTGTCGATAGCCTTCAGGTTGAAGATACCCTCCGGAACAGAATTCGGGCAAGGCGTCCCGCTGCTCTTCGGGCAGGTCTGCCTTTTCTCGCCAGTCAGTCTCGGCAGCGGTTGATGGCTCATCGCCCACCACATTAACAGGCCACGCCAGCGCGATCACGGTGACCATACCCAGTTGACACAGGACCCGCCCTCCAGCTGGCTGCCTGGGCAGCGACCGGGCGAGAACATTGCTAGGATAAACTGGCACGTTGGCGGGATCCCTGTCCGGAGATGGATGGTGATTAGTCAGGACCGGCTAGTTTACACGCCGCACTCAGCCTTGTTAACGGAAACTGTTTTAATAAAACCCTTTTACGTGCCATGGGAGCATCTGCTAACT
>JBBQMX010000053.1:0-8423 GCA_038329375.1 Pseudomonadales bacterium
CGTTGGCCAGCCAGGGAGAAAATTTGGAGGATGCCTCCCAGTCGTCCAGAGCGTTGCGGGTGTCTTTATAGCGATCGACATTATGGCTGGCGAACAGGAAGTCGTTCAGTCGGGCCAGTCCCGCTGCTTCTCCACCTGAAAAAACCACCGGGTGTTGTGGTTCAGGAATCGGTGGGCAATCGCCCCGGTTGTCTTCCGGAAAGCCCGGCGGCGGCGGTAATGCCGTCAATGTGCGGATGCGCAACTGCTTTGGTTGATGCTCTCCAAGGTTTTCTATCTGTTTGCGGAATTGCGAGAAGGTGTCCGGCAGGTTCGCCAATGCCATGGGCAGGGAACCTTCGGTAAACAGGCTCAGGGTTTCGAATTGCTGAAACACCGGAGCTGCCACACTGTCCTTGATAGTCTGCCATTGCCGGGCCTCGTTGGTGCCTGGCTGCCGGGAGCGGATTACTCGCGTGATGTCATGGCTGTGAACCAGCTCTGGAATAACAGATTCGGGCTCACCGAAGGCAATATGCACTCGTTGGCCTAATGGTCTCAGGTTTCGTTCCAGCACCATTAGGCTTTGCCACAGAAAACGCCAGCGATGGCCGCCCATCGCCTTGCTTTGCAGTGGCCCCGGGGCAAACCAGCGCGGATCCACCACATACACACACAGCAGCATGTCAGACTTTGATGCGGCCAGCAGCGCTGCGTTGTCGTGCAGACGTAAATCCCGGGTAAACCAGTAGAGAGTATTCAAGGTAAGACTTCCCTTTGACTGCGTAGTTGATCACGAGTTTACGTTGATAGCTTTGCAAAAGATTGGGGGGAGAGCGGGATAACAATTCGGGATAGCAGAGAAGGTCAATAGGAGAGCGCGTAATGCCTCGTCTGATTAACGAATAACCAGACGAGGCAGTAATGTTGCCATCAGCACCCGTTCAGGGCTGATGACAGACCGGGTTACAGCTCTTGTGCGGTCGGACGCAGGATGATCTCGTTGATATCCACATCGCGGGGCTGCTCGATGGCATAGACGATCGCCCGTGCGACGGCGTCGGCATCGATGGCCACTTTATAGAGTTCCTCGGCCGCTTCCGCAGCGTTGGGGTCAGTGATGGTGCTGGTCAGCTCTGTGTCTATTGCACCTGGCGAGATGTTGGTGCTGCGAATCTCGTCACCGGCTTCCATCCGCAGCCCTTCCGAAAGAGCTTTCACGGCGTATTTTGTTGCGCAATAGACGGCAGCGCCCGGAAACACTTTGTGACCGGCGACCGAGGACAGATTGATGACGTGCCCGCTGTGCTGTTCACGCATGGTCGGCAACACGGCTGCAATGCCGTACATGACGCCCTTGATGTTCACATCCACCATCTGATCCCACTCGTCAACTTTGAGTGCGTCCAGAGGTGCCAGTGGCATCAGGCCGGCATTGTTGATCAACACATCAATACGGCCAAAGGTGTCTTTTGCGGTTTTGGCCAGCGCTTCCACCTGCTTGCGATCCGTCACATCGGTGGTTTGCCAGATGGCCTCACCACCGTTGGTTTTGAGTTCTTCCGTCAGCTTTATCAGGCGATCTTCCCGGCGTGCCGCCAGAACGAGCTTGGCGCCACGCTCTGATAGCCGGCGGGCGGTGGCTTCACCAAGCCCGCTGCTGGCACCGGTAATGATAACGACTTTGCCTGTGATCTGATCGTGTGCTGCAGTCATAAAGACTCCTGGTTGGAATGTTTGGGATGAATTACGCAGTGGCTTTTTGCTTGGCCAGCGCCGGGTAATCGGTGTAGCCCTTCGCATCACCACCATAGAAGGTGCTGTCGTCCCACTTGTTCAGTGGCGCGTCCTGCTGGAAACGTTCTGGCAGGTCCGGGTTGGCGATAAACGGACGTCCGAACGTGACCAGATCGCAGCGACCTGCGCTGATGCGACGTCTTGCTTCTTCGGCGGTGTAGGCGCCATTGGCAATGTAGCTGCCTTTGAAGTTGGCCTGGATGGCGTCGATGACGGATTCCGGGCGGCCATCGGCGTGGTTGCCCTGGAACGAATCTTCTACTACTTCAATATACGCAATCCCCAGATCGTTCAGATGCCTGGCCAATACACCAAAGGTTTCCAGAGGGTCTTCGTCGTACATGGCGTTGAAACTGCCGGTCGGGCTGACGCGAATACCAACGTTATCCCTGCCCCATACATCGATAGCCGCCTGGGTGACCATCAAGGTGAGTTTGGCGCGGTTCTCGGCAGAGCCGCCATATTCATCGGTGCGCTGGTTGCTGCCGCTCTTGAGGAACTGGTCGAGCAGATAACCATTGGCGGCGTGAACTTCCACTCCGTCAAAGCCTGCCGCTTTTGCGTTCTCGGCGCCGGTGCGAAATTGCTCCACAATGCCGGCAATTTCGTCTGTCTCAAGTGCACGGGGCTCAGGAATGTCGACCATGCCGGAATCCGCGCTGACAAAGGTTTTGGCGCCTTCCGGAGCGATGGCAGAGGGGGCTACCGGTTTAGCGCCGTCTGGCTGCAAATCGGTATGGGAAATCCGGCCTACGTGCCAAAGCTGCAGGTGAATCCGGCCATCGGCATCGTGAACCGCATCGGTCACTTTTTTCCAGCCGGCGATCTGGTCTTTTGAATGAATGCCCGGTGTGAAGGCGTAGCCTTTGCCCTGGGGGGAAACTTGCGTGGCCTCGCTGATGATCAGGCCAGCACTGGCGCGCTGCTGGTAATACTCGACATTCATATCATTGGGGACATCGCCGGGTTGGCTGGACCGCGAGCGAGTCAGGGGAGCCATCAGCACCCGGTTTGGCAGCGTCAGATTGCCAAGCTTGAAGGTTTCGAACAGCACGTTTTGGGGATTGTGGTTACTCATGTACGTTTCTCCTGTTGGATTAACTTAGATTAATTAGACCAGTCTACTATTAAGAAAACGAAAAAAATTTACCCGGTGCGCAAGCACTGCTTGAAGAAAACTTTAACGAAACGCTCCATGGGCTCGGTGGATTTCACCACTTTCGCACGCATAATGGCGCCCTCCCAGCCGGACAACATAAAACTGGCTACCTCGTCGGGGTCCAGGGTCTGGTCAATGTCACCGGTTGCCTGGGCTTCTGCGATACAGCGGGCAAATTTCTTTTCCCAGCTCGCGAATACTTTATCCAGCCGGGTCCGGAACATCTCATGCTGGCCAGCCAATTCCTGCCCTAGATTGCCCATCAGGCAGCCTTGTGAATACTCACATTCGGTCATCGTTTCCAGCCCGATGTCGAAATAGGCGTGTAGACGATCAATGCAGGACCGGCTGGGGTCTGTAAGAATCTGCTCCAGTTTGATCTCGTATTCTTCACCGAACGACTCAATGACCGCCAGGCCGAAATCATTTTTGCTGCTAAAGTAATGGTAGAACGAGCCCTTGGGGACACCCGAAGCTGCCAGCACTGCATTCAGACCGGTGCCACCGAAGCCGTTGCGAGCGATCAGATCGGCACCTACTTGAATGATGTGATTGCGGGTATCGTTTGATGTCATGGTTGTTATATTAGACCGGTCGTCTACAATGAGTCAAACACGTAGAACCCGAAACACGCTTAAGGAGCTTACCTGTGATTAAATCTCGCGCTGCCGTGGCGTTTGCCCCCAACAAGCCACTGGAAATTGTCGAAGTGGATGTGGCCCCACCTCAAAAAGGCGAAGTATTGGTGCGCATTGTAGCGACCGGCGTTTGTCACACAGACGCTTACACCTTGTCCGGTGCCGATTCCGAGGGCATTTTTCCGGCCATTCTCGGGCATGAGGGCGGTGGAGTGGTGGAAGCGGTCGGTGAGGGTGTGACCTCCGTAGAAGTGGGTGACCATGTGATCCCGCTCTACACCGCCGAGTGTGGTAAGTGCAAGTTCTGCACCTCCGGCAAAACCAACCTGTGTAGCTCAGTTCGCGCAACCCAGGGCAAAGGCGTGATGCCTGATGGTACGTCCCGCTTTTCCTACAAAGGCGAGCCGGTCTACCACTACATGGGCTGTTCGACGTTCTCTGAATACACCGTATTGCCAGAAGTATCATTGGCTAAAATCCCGAAAGAGGCCCCGCTCGATAAAGTCTGCCTGTTGGGCTGTGGTGTAACTACCGGTATTGGCGCGGTACTGAACACCGCTAAAGTAGAAGAGGGCGCAACCGTCGCGATTTTCGGCCTCGGAGGCATCGGTCTGGCTGCAATTATCGGCGCGACCATGGCCAAAGCCAGCCGTATCATCGCCATCGACATCAACCCGGGCAAATTCGACATTGCCAAACAGCTCGGTGCCACCGATGTTGTCAATCCGAAAGAGTTCGACAAGCCGATCCAGGAAGTCATTGTTGAAATGACTGATGGCGGTGTGGACTACTCGTTTGAGTGTATCGGTAACGTCAATGTCATGCGATCAGCGCTGGAATGTTGTCACAAGGGCTGGGGTGAATCCGTCATCATCGGTGTTGCCGGTGCTGGCGAAGAAATCAGCACCCGACCGTTCCAACTGGTCACCGGCCGGGTCTGGAAAGGGTCTGCCTTCGGTGGCGTAAAGGGCCGGACTGAACTGCCGGGCTATGTGGAGAAAGCCAAGACTGGTGAGATACCGCTGGATGTGTTCATCACTCATAACATGCCGCTGGAAGACATTAATGAGGCGTTTGAGTTGATGCATGAAGGCAAAAGCATAAGGACAGTGATTCACTTTTGATTCCAAGAAGGTGCCATTGAAATGCTGGTGGCGAAGTCTGTATAACATAGGGTTGAAATTTGTTCCGGGCTTGGCGGCCCTGCACCGGGCGCCCCTTTCGCTGCGCTAATTGCGGCTCTTCTTGACGATGTACATGGCCGCGTCAGCGTCTTTCAGGATTTGGTCGGGGTCATGGTCGCGAGCGTCGCCAATTAGCTTCACCCCGATACTGGCCGAGCTATGGTGGACAATGTCGCCCAGCAGATAGGCGTCTTCCAGCACACCTTGAATTTTGTCTACCACCGTCAGGACATGCTTTTGGGCTTGGGCGGAGTTGTTACCCAGCCCGTCGAGTAAAACCACGAATTCGTCACCGCCCAAGCGGGCCACCACATCACTCTCCCGCACACAGTTGGAAAGCCGGCGAGCAACTTCGACCAATACCAAATCGCCAGCATCGTGACCATGGGTATCGTTGAGACGCTTGAACTTGTCCAGGTCAATAAAAAGCACGGCAATGTGAGTTCCGCTTCGTTTGGCAAGCACCAGCGAGTGCTTCAAACGGTCAAGCAGCAGGCGGCGGTTGGGCAGGTTTGTAAGGGCGTCATGGAAGGCAAGACGGTGCAGCTCGTGCTGAAGATCTTTTTGCGACGTGACGTCGCGCTCGATGGCGGCGAAATACGCCACCTCACCCAGGGAATTTTTCAGCGGAACAATGTGCATGTCCAGCCAATATCCCTTGCCCTCTTTGGAGTAGTTATAAATGATTTCTTGAACCGGCTGGCCCAACGCCAGCGCAGCGCTGATACGCGCGCGAACCGTTGGATCCGCGTCCAGGCGCTGCAAAATGCGCGGGGATTTGCCAATAACCTCTTGCGCCGTAAACCCCGTCAGGCGCGAAAATGCGCGGTTGGCATAGATGATTCTTGGCCCCGGCTCCTGAAGCGGGTGCGCCTCAGTGATGAGGATGACGTCTTGAGCAGAATCAACGATGTCTTTAAACGGAATATCAGTCCGCTCGTAGGAGTTCTCGGTAAAAGTCACCACCACGTGCTCAATCACACCTTGCGCGTCGAACTCGGCCACGGCATTCACGGTGAGCCAGTTAATGTCTGGGCTGCTGCTATCAGTCACACCCAGAAGCTGCCCTTCAACAGGTTTACCGGTGGCCAACACTTGATTGACGGGAAACTGCTCAATCGGTAGTGGTTGTCGGTAGGTATTAATTATCCGCCATTGAAAATCCAGGGACTCTGTACCTTGAGCCTGTTGGGCCGTCATCCGCAGGACGACAAGCGCTTTCTTGTTGGCGTGGAGAATCCGTGTATCTGGCCCATGCACCACCACCCCCACTGGCAGCGCGTCCAGCAGGGCAAAGGCGTCGAGACTTTTATTGAAAATGTGTGGCATTGGCAATTTCCAAAGTAGAACGGCCCCCTGATACTCATGGACACTACGCAACCGGCCCTCAAATAGATATCTTCAAACCGACTACTATTCTACCCTTGGGATACTACTAGGCACGTCGGCAGAATTCATTCAAAACCTGCGGGAGTAGCCGATTCTGAGAAGTTTCCCAGACGTCTGATTGTATTACGGAAACGTTCGGGCTGACCTACGGGCGTCAGGCAGCTTTCGCACGCATTGCGGTCATTTGAACCGATTAAATAAATCTGTTTCGGTTTTCGCTGGTGATTTTTCAGGAAGTATTTTACCTTACAGGAACATGTCTGGCTCAAAGAACATCTTCATCAGTTAACAGGTCTTCACGGGTCTGGTAGAGAGACCCCATGGTCTGTAGACGACGCACCTTCCGACCCGAATGCCTAGAACCAGACCGAGCGCCTTCGCGCCTGTGACTTCTCAGCGCCGGCGCAGCAGCTTTTCCAGGCGTCTTATCATCGCCCGGACAACCTCTCGCCGAGCCTGGAGCTGATCCCGCCTCACCTGCTCAAGATCAATACCTCCCAGTCCATCCCGGTATCTGAGCGGGATAGTTCCCTTAAGCGAGTCGCCGCCACTCCCTTCTTCCACTTTACCGTCGTCCCGGCGAGTTAACGGGTCGTCATCGTGAAAATACCGTACCTCTTCTGAAATCATCATGCCTCTGATCTCCATAATATCGCTCCTGGTAACGGGAGCATTGGTTTTCTCATGGGTTCAGGTACATGCTAATCTTGTTTTAAAATGCAAACTATTCCATAAAGATGAGTACAGACTTTGCAAAAACGAACAGGAAAGTTGAGCAAACAGGCCTCTACCATTACTCAAAAAACACGGAGTCTTCTGGCATGGAATGACTTTGAGATCATCCTTGCGGTCGTAAACGCGGGCTCTCTATCTGGCGCCTCACGCGCCCTGGGTGTAAGTCACGCCACTATCTTCCGGCGGTTGGGTGATATCGAACAGCGTCTGGGCGTTACGCTCTTTGAGAGGAGCCGTACCGGTTACCGGCCTACTCTTGCAGGGGAAGAACTCGCCGACACGGCCAGGATTATGGATGAGGCCGCCCTGGCCGCCGAACGTAAAGTCGCCGGTCGCGACCTGGAGCCCAGTGGAGAAATCTGGGCCACCACAACGGACTCCCTGCTGATGGGATTGCTGACGCCTCTGTTCACGCAATTCCGGCATAAATATCCGAGCATCGTGCTGGATGTTGCCATCTCCAACCAGTTGTTCAACCTGACACGCAGGGAAGCGGACGTCGCCATTCGCCCCTCCAACCGCCCCCCTGAAAATCTGATCGGCCGACCGCTGACCACCATTGGCCAGGCCGTCTATGGACACCGAAGTCTCGGCCTGACACCGGGGGCTTCCGTCGAGACGCTTGTCAGCCAACCCTGGATTGGTGCAGGGCCACGACTAAAGGATTCGGCACTGGATCAGTGGATGGAAAATAACGAGCTGAAGGCATCCTGTGTCTACCGTGTTGATACCCTGGTCAGCATATTCAGCGCTATTCGATCTGGCATGGGGCTGGCCGTACTGCCCTGTTATTTG
This sequence comes from Pseudomonadales bacterium, assembly GCA_038329375.1. GTDB lineage: Bacteria > Pseudomonadota > Gammaproteobacteria > Pseudomonadales > Oleiphilaceae > Marinobacter. The sequence goes on from JBBQMX010000053.1 coordinate 7,677, forward strand.
GCGGACGGAGATCCGGACATTACCCAGCTCACCGATCCCATCCCCGAGCTGGAATACGGCTTGTGGTTTCTAATGCACCCGGACCTGCGAGGCGTAGTGAGGATTCATGCCTTGATGGACTCTCTGACCGAAGCTGTCCGGGCTCAGAAACAGCGCCTGGCCGGGCCATTATTGCGCTAGTCTGCTTCGCTGATACGAAACTTGAACTGGCTCTGCATTCGTGAGTATTGGTGATAAGATTTCCGTTGCTCTCTCGTCCACTATGTCGTAATACATGTGAGTCACCAAATCAAAGGTGAGCGTGGGTTGCGGTATGTTTACAAGGAAACAGGCGCATTAGCCCAGAATGTCCATCTTAGTGCTACGGAGTTGGAGCTTGGCTGTGTTTTGGTGGCAGGCTTTGATGATATACGGGCCAAAGAGGTGCTGTGTTTGTCTTCAGAATCAGACCCCGTTGCGCTGCTTTGTATCGGGCATCGCCGGAGGGTTTAGCAATGCATATTCAGTACAGCCACGGCGAAGGCCGCTACATCGCGGTTTCGCCTTCATTGAGCTGCTTTGCGTTTTGTCAGCTCTTCTCTTAATGCATGCTCAAGCGTGGCCGAGAGATTGATATTCAGCGCCCGAGTTTTTGCGAGCAGGTGGCTGTTCACAGACAGTTTGGTTCCTATTATAGGGGCAGATTTATAATAGACAACATGAATGGTCACCTCCCCGGAGGTGATCGCTGAATTTTATACAGTATGG
>JBBQMX010000054.1:0-8177 GCA_038329375.1 Pseudomonadales bacterium
ATCTGCTGCGACCCTGCTTCCAGGAAGATGAGATTAAACTCATTCTGGTGGGCGCCTTCCTCGGCTTCGCTGCCGGTGTCGGGCAGCTGCTGTTTATATTCGGCTATTGATATCGATCAGGAGTTTGATCGGGTACGCCCAGCCATCGCCACGATTCTGAAAGATGGTGACGGTCAACCTCACTGAGTTTCAGATTCCTGCGATCGCAGCAGCTCTGCAAAGGTTTTAGAGGTCGAGGGACTCCGGTCCAGAATGCCCGGCGGTAATACGTCGGGTAGACGACGGACTATTTTATCCTCGTCCTCCCGCACCACCGACATCACATCGTCCACCGTGATCAGGTCCAGCGAGCGGCCAGGCACCAGAAGGTCACCGTTCGGCCCCGCCAATGAAATCAACCCGCCCCGCACCAGCTTATCGCTTATACGTCTTGCCACTTCGCCAGGCACCCGTAGCTGATGCTCGAGTTTTTCCTGCTGTGGTGCTGGCTTACCCTCACTGAAGGGTTTGCATACCAGCCACATAGTAACCATGGCCACTTTTTCCTGCAGGTCCGGGGAGAACCGTACCCGGTGACGCTTGGCCACGGAGCCGGGATTCTGCAGATAAAATACGATACTGGCGCCCAGCAGAAGGATCATCCAGTTGAGGTAGACCCAGATCAGAAGGATGATACCAATCGCAAAACTGGAATAAATGGCCGCGTACTTGGCGGAACCTGCCACAAAGGATGCAAACAACATCCCCCCCGCCTGCCAGGACACGCCGGCTATCAAACCGCCGATAAACGCATATTTGAGTTTGACCCGGGTATTGGGCATGAACACATAGACAAAGGTGAACGCTCCGGCCACCAGGAAGAACGGTGTAAAACGGCTGAGAATCAGAATCACTGACCCCAGGGGCTCGATCTCAATCAGTGCCTGGACAAACTCTGATGAAAATATCGTCGCGCTGACACCAATGGCAGACACCATCAGCAGCGGGCCCACCATGATCACGCTGAGATAATTACTGAACCGCTGAGCGACAGATCGACCGTCCGGTACCCGCCAGATCATATTGAAGGAGCGCTCAACCTTCTGCACCAGCGACACCACGGTATACACCAGCAGAGCCAGGCCAACCGAACCCAGCACCCCGACTTTCATGTTGTCCACAAAGCCCAGAATCTGTTCCGCAATCTCGATGCCCTGCGGGCCCATAGGCTGGAAGAACTGATACAGAAAAGGTTCCATGCGCTGATGAACACCCAGCGCTTTCAACACTGAAAAACTCAGCGCCAGCAAAGGCACAATACTGAGCAATGTGGTGTAGACCAGGCTCATGGCGTGCAGCGTCAGGTTGCCATTAATAATATCCCGAGCCAGCGCATAGGCTGTGCGCCCTGAAGTGTGCAGCCACGTCCAAGGCCATTTCCGGGGTGGATTGGGGTTGGCAAGAATCCAGTTTTCAGCAGCCTGAAGCCGTTCTTGAATATCAATGGAAGCCACAAAACGTCCTGTTCTCAATGGTCATGGAAAATACAGTACAGCGACAGTATGGCGTATTTCCCCGCAATTTGCGGAATCCGGTTGCCACTCTGCCCTACCCTTGGAAGTCTCGAAAGCCTTCAGGCCACCCAGCGTTCCAGAGTGCCATTGCGCATCCCGCGCAGGCTTTCGGCGGTCAGCTCAACGATCCGTTGACGGGCTTCCTGGCTGGCCCAGGCAGAATGAGGCGTTACAATGAGGTTCGGAATGTCACTGGCCAGCAATGGGTTATGGTTCCGGGGCGGCTCCTCAGTCAGCACATCAAAGCCTGCACCGCCGATCACACCGGCCCGTAGTGCATCTGCCAACGCTTGCTCATCTACCAGGCCGCCCCGGCTGGTATTGATCAGCAGGGCATCAGGCTTCATAACTGCCAGCTCCGGTGCGCCAATCAAGTGGCGCGTTTCCGGCGTTAGCAGGCAATGCAGGGACAACACATCCACCTGGGGCAGAAGCTCTGCCATCGGAATACGCGGAATGCCCTGCACTGAATCGGCGGATTGACCCGGTCGCGCGCCCAGCAACACCTTCATACCGAACGCTTTGGCCCGCTCGGCAACACCCTGCCCGAGATCTCCGTAGCCCACGATACCCAGCGTTTTGCCCTCAAGCTCCATGATCGGATGGCTCATTAAACAGAACTGGGAACTTTGGGCCCATCGACCGGCCTGCACATCACGGTGGTAATCCACCAGCCGGGTTGCCAGCGCCAGGATCAGCGCCATGGTGTGCTGGGCCACGGTTGAGCGGCCGTAACGTATTACGTTCACCACTCGCACCCCTGCCGCTCTGGCGGCCTCAAGGTCAATGTTATTGGTCCCGGTTGCGACAACCGCGATACGTTTTAACTGAGGATTGGCGTCAAAGTGTTCGGCTCCCAGAACCACTTTGTTAACCAATACGGTGTCAAACCCGGTAATGCGCTCCTGCACCTGATCCGGCGCTGTCCGCTCATGAAGCACCAACTCATCCAGGGTCGCCCGGATGGCTGACAGGTCGACGTCTTTGCCCAGGGTGGCGGCATCCAGAAAAACGGCTTTCATCGAATATCCCTCTGTTGGTTGAACCAAATCAAATCAGTAGTAAGTTAGACTGAATAAAACCTCCATCGCAAGGAGTCCCGAATATGGATCATGAATTCTGGCACACCCGTTGGGAAAAAAAAGAAACCGGCTTCCACGAAGGCACCATCAACCGGTATCTCCATGATCACTGGTCAGAGCTTGCTGGTCACTCCACAGACGCCGTCCTGGTTCCTCTTTGCGGCAAAGCCAAAGACATGTGGTGGCTGCACGACCGGGGCCATCCGGTCATAGGGGTCGAGCTCAGCGACATTGCCTGCAAGGATTTTTTCGAAGAAGCACACACCAGGGCGTCTGTTCACCCTGGCCAGCCGTTTACCAGTTTCCGCCATGACAATCTTGAACTCTGGTGCGGAGATTTCTTCCAGCTCGTACCCGAAGACCTAAAACACGTTCGATTGGTGTATGACCGCGCGGCGCTGATTGCTCTGCCTCCCGGCATGCGATCCGATTATGTAGAGCATATGACAGCGGTTTTACCAGAGCAGGTCGCGATTTTACTGGTCACTCTGGACTACCAGAATGAAGAAATGAAAGGCCCACCATTCAATGTCAGTGATCTTGAGGTAGGCGAACTCTTTGGTCGCGACTGGGATATCGAACACGTCGTCACCAATACTCTGGCCAGGGATCACCCCTTTGCCAAACGCAAGGGACTGAGCGGTGCGACTGAAAGTGTTTTCAAATTAAGACGACGTGATGGCACGGAATAACCACAATAAAAATACGTCCATTCACGAAACAAAACAGAGTTGTCACTGTCCAACGCCGGTAGACTGATCTAAGCTAAAAATATCCAAACCAGAAACCGTCTGCCGGCGTATCTGGTAATAAGACTCCATCCAACTCAACCAACTAGCAATGAATCGCCGGTAAAAGGCGGTCCGAATTGATCGGGGAATTTTGTGTGAATCACAGCTGACAACACAGCGAGCGAGAGGTCACTATGAGCATTCTTCAGCACTTCAAAAACCGGTATGACGCAACTCAGGAGGAAGAGTTTTCTCTCGAGGAATATCTGGAGATCTGCAAAAAGGACCCGACTGCCTATGCCACCGCGGCCGAACGTATGCTCATGGCCATCGGCGAGCCAGAACTTGCAGACACCTCCCGGGACTCCAGACTTTCCCGGATTTTCTCCAACAAAGTTTTGAAGCGTTATCCGGAATTTTCCGAGTTCTATGGTATGGAGGACGCGGTAGAGCACATCGTGTCGTTTTTCCGCCACGCAGCTCAGGGGCTCGAAGAGAAGAAACAAATTCTATATTTGCTCGGCCCGGTGGGCGGTGGTAAGTCTTCTCTGGCTGAAAAACTCAAGCAACTGATGCAGAAAGTGCCCTTCTATGCCATCAAGGGCTCCCCGGTTAATGAATCACCCCTCAGCCTGTTCAACGTCGATGAAGATGGCGCCATTCTAAAAGAAGAGTTCGGCATTCCTGCCCGATATCTCAAACCGATCATGTCGCCCTGGGCAGTCAAGCGGCTCCACGAGTTTGGCGGCGACATCAGCCAGTTCCGGGTCATTAAACGCTACCCCTCGGTACTTGATCAGATAGCGGTCTCCAAGACCGAACCCGGTGATGACAATAATCAGGACATCTCGGCCCTGGTGGGCAAGGTCAACATCCGCATGCTGGAAGATTTCTCCCAGGATGACCCGGATGCCTATAGCTTCAGTGGCGGCCTGTGTAAGGCTAACCAGGGGTTGCTGGAATTTGTCGAGATGTTCAAGGCGCCCATCAAGGTGCTCCATCCGTTGCTGACAGCAACCCAGGAAGGCAACTACAACACCACCGAGGGCATGGGTTCCGTGCCATTTGACGGTGTTATCCTGGCCCACTCCAACGAATCCGAATGGCAGACGTTCCGGAACAACAAGCACAACGAAGCCTTCCTTGACCGGGTCTACATCGTCAAGGTGCCTTACTGCATTAGGGTCACCGAAGAGATCGACATCTACCGCAAATTGCTGCGGGACAGCTCCCTGCACGGTGCGCCCTGCGCCCCGGACACTCTCGACATGCTGGCCCAGTTCTCGATTCTGTCCCGAATGAAGGAGCCGGAAAACTCCAGCATCTTCTCCAAGATGCGGGTTTACGACGGCCAGAACATCAAGGACACCGACCCGAAAGCCAAATCGATCCAGGAGTACCGGGATTCCGCGGGGGTCAATGAAGGCATGGACGGGTTATCGACCCGCTTTGCCTTTAAGATTCTCTCGAAGGTGTTCAACTTTGATAATTCCGAGATCGCTGCCAACCCGGTTCACTTGTTGTATGTGCTTGAAAAGCAAATCGAACAGGAGCAGTTTCAGCAAGAGACCCAGGAGCGTTACTTGAGATTTATCAAGGAATTCCTGGCACCCCATTACGTTGAGTTTATCGGCAAGGAAATCCAGACCGCCTACCTGGAAAGTTACAGCGAATACGGTCAGAACCTGTTCGACCGTTACGTAACCTATGCCGACTTCTGGATACAGGACCAGGAGTACCGCGATCCGGAAACCGGTGAAATTCTCGACCGCTCTTCCATCAATGATGAGCTGGAGAAAATCGAGAAGCCCGCGGGTATCAGCAACCCAAAGGATTTCCGCAACGAAGTGGTCAACTTCGTTCTGCGGGCGCGGGCCAACAATCAGGGCCGTAACCCGTCCTGGTTGAGTTACGAAAAATTGCGCAGTGTGATCGAGAAGAAAATGTTTTCGAACACCGAAGACCTGCTACCGGTGATCTCGTTCAACCCGAAGGCAAGTAATGAAGATCAGCAAAAGCATAAGCAGTTCGTCGAACGGATGGTCGACCGAGGCTACACAGAGAAGCAGGTAAGACTGCTGGCTGAATGGTATCTGCGGGTCAGGAAGTCTCACTGAACCGGCTCCAAAACCATTAGCCAGAGGGCGTTATAAGGCGCCATGACGATCGCAAGAGAGTGCCACCAGGAGTGCCACTATGGGTATGACCCACGTTGTCGACCGACGACTGAACGGCAAGAATAAAAGCGCAGTGAATCGCGAACGATTCCTGCGCCGCTATCGCCAACACATCAAGAAAGCAGTGGCGGAGGCTGTCCAGCGGCGGTCCATCACGGATATCGAAAGGGGCGAAAGCGTCAGTATCCCCTCCCGGGATATCCAGGAGCCTGTCTTTCACCACGGCCAGGGTGGCAAGCGGGAGATGGTGCACCCGGGCAATAAGGAATTCATCGCAGGCGACACCCTGCCCAAGCCCCAGGGAGATGGGTCAGGCCAGGGACCGGGGCAATCCAGCCCTGACGGCGAAGGTATGGATGAGTTCGCTTTCCAGATTACCCAGGAAGAGTTCCTGGAATTCCTGTTCGATGACCTGGAACTCCCGAATCTGGCTCGCAAGCAACTCAAAGACACCGAATCTTACAAATATGTGCGCGCCGGCTTCTCGACCCAGGGTGTGCCGGCCAAACTGGATGTGGTGCGCTCCCTGCGGGGCGCTCACGCCCGCCGCCTCGGCCTTGGCGGTGCTCGCAAGAAAAAAATCCGGGAGTTGGAAGCCGATCTGGCTGCGCTGAAATCTGCTCCGGATGATCTGGACCCGGCCTTCAGCCATGAGGACCAGATCGAGGTTCTCGAACAGGAAATCGCCCGTCTGAAGTCCAATGTGCGCCGCATTCCTTTTATCGACGAGATCGACCTTCGATATCGCCAGCACCTCAAACAGCCACAACCGGCCACCAGCGCAGTCATGTTCTGTCTGATGGATGTGTCCGGCTCCATGACACAAATGCACAAAGACATCGCGAAGCGGTTTTTCATCCTGCTGTACCTGTTCCTGAAGAAGAACTACAAGCGCATTGATGTGGTATTTATCCGCCATCACACCAGCGCCAAAGAAGTCGACGAGGAAGAATTCTTCTATTCCCGGGAGACTGGCGGCACCATCGTTTCGAGCGCGCTGAAGCTGATGCACAAAATTATCGAGGCGCGCTATTCTCCGTCAGAGTGGAATATCTATGCCGCCCAGGCCTCCGATGGTGATAACTGGAATGATGACTCTCCCGTCTGCGGCCAGTTGCTTGCCGAGAGTGTTTTGCCCCTGGTTCAGTACTTTGCCTATGTGGAAATCACGCCCCAGGATCACCAGATGCTCTGGTACGAATACGAGAAAATCCAGGAACGCTTTCCGCAAAGCTTTGCCATGCAGCAGATTGCGGATCCCGGCGAAATTTATCCGGTATTCCGGCATCTGTTTGAGAGGAAAGCCGCATGACCGCATCGATCGAGAAACCGTCCACTCGCAACCCGATCTCAACCGGTTCGGAATGGACCTTTGACCTGATTCAGCAATACGATGATGAAATTGCCAGATGCGCGGCCGAGTTCGGGCTGGACACCTACCCGAACCAGATTGAAGTGATCAGCGCCGAGCAGATGATGGACGCCTACAGCTCCGTGGGTATGCCGGTGGGCTATCATCACTGGTCATTCGGCAAGCAGTTCCTGAACACCTCCAAGGGCTACCAGAGGGGCCAGATGGGGCTCGCTTATGAGATTGTCATCAATTCCGACCCCTGCATCGCCTACCTGATGGAAGAGAACACCCTGCCCATGCAGGCCCTGGTTATTGCCCATGCCTCATACGGCCACAACTCGTTCTTCAAGGGCAATTATCTGTTCCGTACCTGGACCGACGCCAGCGCCATCATTGATTATCTGGTGTTCGCCCGTAATTACCTGGCGGAATGTGAGGAGCGCCACGGGCTGGATGCAGTGGAGCAAATTCTGGATTCCTGTCACGCCCTGATGAATTATGGCGTGGATCGCTACAAACGGCCGTCGCCGATCTCAGCGTCAGAAGAACAGCAACGCCAGAACGATCGCGAGGAGTACCTGCAGCTGCAACTCAACGACCTCTGGCGGACCATTCCAAGGTCCAGCCAGGATGAAGAGAAATCCCGTCGCAAGAAGCGCTACCCGGAAGAACCCCAGGAAAACCTGCTCTATTTCATCGAAAAAAACGCTCCCCTGCTGGAGACCTGGCAACGGGAGGTTATCCGCATCGTGCGCAAACTGGGGCAGTACTTTTATCCCCAACGCCAGACCCAGGTCATGAACGAGGGCTGGGCAACGTTCTGGCATTACACATTGTTGCACCGGATGTATGACAAGGGCCTGGTTACCGACGGCTTTATGCTGGAGTTCCTGCAAAGTCATACCGCTGTGGTTTACCAGCCGCCGTTCAATAGCCCCTGGTACTCGGGCATTAATCCCTACACTCTGGGATTCTCGATCTTTATCGACCTGCGCCGAATTTGCGAAAACCCCACCGATGAGGATCGGGCCTGGTTCCCTGACATCGCCGGCACCGACTGGGTTGAAACCCTGCACTTTGCCATGAAGAACTTCAAAGACGAGAGCTTTATACTGCAGTTCCTTTCTCCCAAGGTTATGCGGGATCTGAAACTCTTTGCTATTGGCGATGACGAGCAGGAAGAGGTCTACCGCATTACCGCCATTCATGACGAAACCGGCTACCGCAGCCTGCGCGAGCAGTTGGCGCGACAATACAACCTGAGCTTCCGGGAACCTAAC
>JBBQMX010000055.1:0-8099 GCA_038329375.1 Pseudomonadales bacterium
AAGCGCGGCATCGACGAGGGTGTGGCGAACTCGATCCTGATCAAATTCAATCAGATTGGTAGTCTGAGCGAAACTCTGGATGCGATCAAGATGGCGCAGGATGCAGGTTACACAGCCGTTATTTCCCATCGTTCCGGTGAAACCGAAGATACAACCATCGCAGATCTTGCGGTTGCTACCTGCGCTGGACAGATCAAAACAGGCTCTCTTTGCCGTTCAGACCGGGTTGCAAAGTACAACCAGCTGCTGCGGATTGAGGAAGCGCTGGCGGGTAAAGCGCCCTATCGTGGCCTTGAGGAAATCAAAGGCCAGGGCTGAGGGATCGCCAAATGCCTGCCGGTGGGCTAAACTCCCGGGGTGCTGTCAAGCTGGCGTCTTTTCAGCATCTTTTTTTGGTTTGCCGGGTACACAAGGATTGGTTAGATGAAGTTGCTATGGGCCATTTTGGTGGTACTTATTCTCCTGCTGCAGGTGCGCCTGTGGGTCGGGGAGGGTAGCTTTGTGCAAGTGTCGGCCATGGAAAATACCCTTGAAGAACAGCGTCAGGAGAACGCCAAGCTTGCAAACCGCAATGAGCGCCTCTACGCCGAAGTGCGCAACCTCCGTAGCGGGGAAGGTGCCATTGAAGAGCGTGCCCGTATGAACCTGGGCCTCATCCGGAACGATGAGACATTCTTCCTGGTGGTTGAGCCCTAAACCGCAAGCCCTGTGACTGCCCCATGACCAAACCTCGATATTGGCTCGTCGTACCCGCTGCAGGTATTGGCCAACGCATGAATTCAGACTGTCCCAAGCAGTACCTCCGGATCCAGGATCGTTTTATTGTCGACATCGTGCTTTCCCGTCTTCTGAACGGCCTTGCTCTTGAGGGCGGTGTGGTGGCGCTGCACCGGGAGGATCGGTGGTGGCCGATGACCGCAAGCCATCTTGATCCGAGAGTTCAGGTTTGTGAGGGTGCGGCGGAACGCCATCTTTCCGTGCTGGCGGCACTCAGGGCGCTGGCAGAGCAAGCCGCGGAGGGAGACTGGGTGCTGGTGCACGACGTGGCCCGCCCATGTATAGCCTGTCAGGATGTTCAGAAGCTGATGACAACTCTGGAGTCAGACCCGGTAGGCGGCCTCTTGGCTACCCCGGTTACTGATACCCTCAAACGGTCAGGGATTGATGATAATACGGTCTCGGAGACCGTCAACCGAGCACGGCTTTGGCGAGCACTGACACCCCAGATGTTTCGATTTGGTGCGCTGAAGGCGGCTATCGAACATGTCGTTCGTGATGGCATTTCAATCACCGACGACGCATCCGCTATGGAATACGCCGGTGCGGTCCCGAGACTGGTGGAAGGTCGCTCGGATAATATCAAGATTACCGTGCCGTCGGATCTGGCCCTGGCTGACTTCCTGCTGGGTCAGTTGTCCTGTGAGCAAAAGCCCGCCTGACCAAGCCCGGATCTGATCAATACCGTTAAATTTGTTGGAGTATGATAATGCGCATTGGCCAGGGCTTTGATGTTCACGGGTTTGGCACCGGGGATCACGTCGTTATTGGCGGCGTTCATATCCCCTTTATGCAAGGGCTGGTAGCGCATTCAGATGGCGATGTGCTGCTCCATGCCCTGTCGGACGCTCTGCTTGGTGCATTGGCTCTTGGCGACATCGGGCATTTCTTTCCCGATACCGCGCAAGAGTGGTCAGGCGCCGACAGCCGTGATCTGCTCCGGCACGTCATGAACCGGATTGCAGAGCAGGGCTATGAGGTCGGTAATGTGGATACCACAATCATCGCCCAGGCACCCAAAATGGCCCCTCATATTGCGCAAATGAAAATCAATATTGCTGATGACCTCGGCATTTCAGTGGACCGGGTAGGCGTCAAAGCCACCACCACGGAACGGCTGGGGTTTACGGGTCGTGGCGAAGGTATCGCATGCCAGGCCATATGCCTTCTGAACAAGGTGGGCTCGTGACTAGCAGCCTCTGGCGTCTTGACTGGCCCACCGCTGGCGGTTCACGTCTGGGCCGGGCAAATATCAAAACCAGCCCGCAGCACTTCTTTGTCGACGAGCAGCTCGTGCTTCCGGGCATTCCCGATGTTAAACGGGAAGACGATGTGGAGCATGGGGCGCAAGGATGCGAAAACGCAATTGTGGTCTCGGGTTCAGGAGAACATCTTTGCCTGAGGATTGAAAAAAGCGGTGATAACACCGACCACGTAGCCCGGGAGTTGTCCCTGTTATCCGGTTGCAAGCCTCACGATATTGGACTCTGTGGACTCAAGGACCGGCACGCGGTGACGCGTCAGTGGTTCAGCGTTTATCGGCCGGGCATGATGACGGGCGATGAACACTTCATTGCCAGTGTGCGGGAGCGATGGACAGTGCTTTGTGCCCATCGCGCTGCTCGAAAACTGCGACGTGGTGAACACCGGGCAAATCGTTTTGAAATCCTGGTTTCGGGGATTGAGGCCGCCCCGTCAGATGTGGAGGAAGTCCTCAAGCGGATAGCGCTGCAGGGGTGTCCGAATTATTTTGGTGCCCAGCGTTTTGGCTGGTCTGGCAACAATCTGGCTCAGGCGGTGAGAATGAACCCTCGCAAGCGACGTGGAAAGAATAATCGCGACGGCCTGTATTTTTCAGCTGCCCGTTCATGGCTTTTTAATGAAGTTCTTGCCGAGCGTGTCCTTGCCGGGAACTGGCTGCAGCCTCTCCCGGGGGAGCCCGTGGTAGACGATGTGACTGGCCCTCTCTGGGGTGACGGCGGTAGTACTGCAACTGAAGCTCAGGGCGAACTGGAGCGCAGGGTGGTGGATCGCCATCCTGATATGGTAGCGGTGTTCTCACACACCCGAATGAAGCCTGAGCGCCGCAGTCTTGTCCTTGAACCGACAGACTTTACATGGCGTTGGCCAGCCCGGGATGACTTGCTGCTCAGCTTCGAGCTGACGCCAGGTCAGTTCGCCACGGCGGTGCTTCAGGAGCTGTTTGAAATTTCCGATGTGTCCGGTCAGACGGAACTCGCAGCAAAGTCTTAAACAAGGCATATTAAATAACAATGGCATGGAACTGGCGACTTTGGCCGGTTTTAACATAATGAAGCTGGCGTGAAGGTGCCGGCAACCTGGCGGAGACTATCGTGCGTATTTTGTTGTCCAATGATGATGGTGTTCATTCACCCGGCCTCAAAGCCCTATACGATGGCTTGGGTGACTTAGGCGAGCTTTTCGTTGTTGCACCTGACCGCGACCATAGCGGGGCCAGCAATTCCCTGACGCTGAACCGCCCATTGACGGTGGAAAAACAATATAACGGTTTCCGCTCTGTTGATGGAACCCCCAGTGATTGCGTGCATTTGGCGGTCAACGGCCTCTACCCAAAGGGTTTTGACCGGGTGGTGTCTGGCATTAATACCCATGCCAACCTTGGCGATGACGTCATCTATTCGGGGACGGTCGCGGCCGCTATCGAGGGTCGACATTTGGGGCTGCCTGCTATCGCTGTCTCTCTCGTCAACAGCGGGCATTTCCATTACGAAACCGCAGCCCGGGTGGTGCAGGCCTTGCTGCGGCATGAGATTCCGGTTCCGCTCGGGGCCCGCTGTATACTGAACGTGAATGTGCCGGATGTGCCCTGGGATGAGCTTGCCGGTTTCCAGATTACCCGACTCGGTCACCGCGACCGGGCAGAGGGCGCTGTCCCGATGACCTGCCCCAGAGGTAAAGAACGTTACTGGATTGGAGCTGCTGGAGAGGGAAGTGATGCCGGCGCCGGTACCGATTTTCATGCGATCAGTCATGGCTATGTTTCCATTACGCCGGTACAAGTTGATATGACTCGCCACGAGTGCCTTCCAGCACTGCGGGAGTGGCTCGAGGGGGTGGTTTGATGGTGCCTGAGATGCAGGGGATTGGCATGACCTCGAGGCGCACCCGTGCACGTTTGATTCAGCGTCTGCGAGAGTCCGGGATTGTTGACGAGCAGGTACTCGCGGTTATGGAGGAAGTGCCCCGGCATATTTTTCTTGATGAAGCCTTGTCTCATCGGGCCTATGAAGACACAGCCTTGCCTATTGGCCACAGCCAGACCTTGTCCCAACCTTATATTGTTGCCCGTATGACGGAAGTGCTGATGGTCCATAAACCCGGTCACGTACTCGAGCTGGGCACTGGGTCGGGTTACCAGACCGCAATTCTGGCGCGACTGGTGAAGGAGGTATACAGCGTGGAACGGATCAAGGCCTTGCAGGACCGCGCCAGGGAGCGCCTCAGAACACTGGGCTATCGCAATGTGATGCTTCGGCTTGCAGGGCGTGGAATTGGCTGGCCAGAACAAGGCCTGTTTGATGGCATTCTCGTCACTGCCGCTCCGAAGGAATTGCCAAGGGATTTGATGATGCAGTTGGCCGATGGAGGAGTAATGGTCATTCCGGTGGGTGAAGGAACACAGATGCTAACCCAGGTAATCCGGAGAGGAGACGATTTTGACATCACGGATATTGAGCCAGTCCGATTTGTACCGTTGTTGGGAGGGGTTGTTCGATGAATAATCCGGACGACCAGGAAGCTTCAGAAGCCCAGCATTTGCTGGGCATTTTTCTGCGCGGCCTGGCGATGGGTGCCGCCGACATTGTGCCGGGGGTTTCCGGCGGCACCATCGCGTTTATCACGGGTATATACTTCCGTTTGCTGGCGGCAATTGATTCGATTCCGTCCGCTTTTCTCCGGCAACTCTGCCGTGGGCAGATCAGGGAATTCTGGCAGGCAACGGACGCGAGTTTTCTGACGACGCTGTTGGCCGGCATTCTGATCAGCGTCGTCATGCTGGCCACAGTCATCAGCCATGCGCTGGTTCAGTACCCGATACTGTTGTGGAGTTTTTTCTTTGGACTTATCGTCGCATCGGTCTGGCATGTGGGTCGTGAGATCAAGATTCCGCGGCCCTTCCTGCTGTTACCGTTGCTGATCGGGGTGATATTCGCGTGGTGGGTTACCACGCTGTCATCGGGTCAGGTAAACCCCTCTGCCGTGGCTATCTTTGGCTCCGGCGCATTGGCAATCTGCGCCATGATTTTACCTGGCATTTCAGGCAGCTTTATTCTGGTTATCCTGGGTATGTACGCGCCAATTCTGGCGGCTATAAAAAACGTCGACCTGAGCACGTTGGTACTATTTTCTGCTGGCTGTGTAGTCGGGCTTCTGTCAATTGCGCGGGTACTGACATGGGCGATTCACCGCTTTCACGATGCTATGCTGGCATTACTGACCGGCTTCATGATCGGGGCACTTAACAAGGTCTGGCCATGGAAGGAGACATTGAGCTGGCGCACCAACAGCGCAGGCGAGCAGGTGCCAATGGGGGAAATCAGCATTTCTCCGATGCAGTACGCGGATGCAACCGGGGCGGCCCCGGAATTGCTGGGGGCTTTATTGGCGGCACTGGCTGGATTTTTTCTGGTGCTGGTGTTTGAGTGGGCCGCCACAGTGTTCAAGGGTCGGCCCGTCGAATCCTGAGCGCAATGAGGTGAACCTCACATTGTTGCTGCGAACAGGTGTTACTTTTCAGTTAGGTTTATTGTTTCCGAGGGTAACACCCATGGTGCAAAGGTAACTTGGATTCGCACACAAAATGTGCAATATATTAGCAGGTTAGCGAACTAACTTTATAAAATGCACTATTTTTAATACGAATTAGAAATAAAAAAGGCGGACTATATACTTTTATTCCCGTTGTGCAGCATTAGCCCTAACCATTCTTCTGCCAGCCTGGCTGAAAAGGGCAAGGCAGTGCGCTTCCCATGGTTCGGTCGCCAGGTCTGGATTATCCGCAATTTGAGTTTGCCCGTGGTGCTTGCGTTGGTGCTCGGCGGCTGCAATACCGCCGCGATATATCAGGATGATCGTTACAACCCGCCGGTATATTGGGGCCAACACGTCGTGAAATCCGGTGAAACCCTGTTCAGCATTGCCTGGCGATACGGTCGTGACTATCGCGAACTGGGTAATGCGAACGGTATGGAGCCGCCTTACAACATTCGCGCAGGCCGGGTAATCCGCCTCGATTTACGCGGTAAAGTTGTGGCCGGGTCTGATTCTCAGCGCTCATCCGGTTCAGTTGCCAAGGTGCCATCTTCCGCATCGAGAACCGCGACACCGCCAAAATCCCAGCCTGCTCCGAGAGTTGAACGAGCCCCGATTAGAAGCGCACCTTTGCCAGACCAGACTCAGACCGTATCCGGTATCGAATGGCAATGGCCTCACGTTGGCACCGTACTTGCAGGCTTCTCAACGTCCGGTAAAGTCAATAAAGGTATTGATATTGATGGAAATGCTGGCGACCCGGTTCGGGCAGCAGCATCTGGGAACGTAGTGTATGCAGGTAGCGGGCTGCTGGGGTATGGCAACCTGATTATCGTGAATCACAACGAAAATTTTCTGAGCGCGTACGCGCACGCACGGAAAATTCTGGTAAAGGAGGGTGCCCGCGTCCAGGCCGGACAGACAATTGCAGAATTGGGAAGTAGCGGAACGGATCGTGCCAAGTTGCATTTTGAAATACGTAAGAATGGTAACCCTGTGAATCCGTTGCCTTATTTGCCATCACGCAAGTGATCTTCGGCTAGAAGAGTAAGAACCTGTTGGTGAACGCAGTTTGATAAGAGTACGTTTAGAAGTGTGCAGTGATAATTGAGCATAGTCTGGAAACAATAAGTCAGTCAGTCGGACAGTGATTGGCCCAGAAAGAAAATGTCCTGATATAAGAAAACATTAATAAGAACGCAGCAGGCGCTCACGATAATAAGAATCCGGTGAGCGAAAAAGAGGGTCATTGAAAGGCGGGGCTAGGAATATGTCAGCAGATCATGAAGAACTCATTATTGATCGTGTATCAGATGTTGAAGATTCAGAGGATGATGTAACAGCGGAGATTGAAGAGAAAGACACCCCGGTAGCGGACGCCACCGTAGATAAGAAAACCACACCATCCCGAAGCGCAACCGGGCGTTATTTCGGTGCATCAAAGCAGTTGGACGCTACTCAGTTATACCTCAATGAAATCGGATTCTCCCCACTACTGACACCCGAAGAAGAAGTTTATTTTGCTCGCCTGGCCCGCAAAGGTGAGGAGTCCGGTCGTAAACGTATGATCGAGAGTAATCTTCGGCTGGTGGTCAAAATTGCGCGGCGTTATGTCAATCGCGGATTAACGCTGCTCGATCTTATCGAAGAAGGCAACCTCGGTCTGATTCGCGCTGTTGAGAAATTTGACCCTGAGCGGGGCTTCCGGTTCTCGACCTACGCGACCTGGTGGATTCGTCAAACCATTGAGCGGGCGATCATGAATCAGACCCGTACGATCCGCTTACCGATTCATGTGGTGAAAGAACTAAACCTTTATCTGAGGGCCGCTCGCGAACTGACACAGAAGCTTGATCACGAGCCGTCGGCAGAAGAAATAGCTCAGAGGGTGGATAAGCCGGTATCTGATGTAAAACGGATGTTGGGGCTGAACGAGCGGGTGGCATCGGTCGACACACCCATTGGCAGTGGCGGGGAAAAATCCTTGCTCGATACGGTGGCAGATGAAGCTGCCTCCGACCCTGCAGATCTGCTGCAAGATAATAATATGCGCGCCTGTATTGGAAACTGGATCGATCAGCTCAGTGACAAACAGCAGGAAGTCCTTTCCCGCCGGTTCGGACTGAGGGGTTATCAGACCAGCACCCTGGAAGAGGTAGGCCAGGAAATCGGTCTGACCCGTGAGCGAGTGCGGCAAATTCAGGTTGAAGCGCTGAGACGTCTTCGGGAAATTCTGGAGAAGGAAGGGCTGTCGGGCAATATGTTGTTCAAGTAACCGTACAGCCTGAAAACTTCATAAAAAACCGTTCAGGTTTGCTGCACGGTTTTTTATGAGTGGCCAATTGAGAGCCGCGCAATATTGAGCAATCAGGCAGGCTCTTTAGCTATCCACGTAATCCCGCTTTTGACGGAATTCGCAAAGGTCTTCAATGGTGCACGCTCCACAACGGGGTTTGCGCGCGACGCAGGTGTAACGCCCGTGAAGTATCAGCCAGTGGTGAGCGTCCAGCAGAAATTCCTTCGGCACC
>JBBQMX010000056.1:0-8080 GCA_038329375.1 Pseudomonadales bacterium
TCTCAGATCATTGCCAAGTGATGAAGCATCTTCCTCCGCCAACTCCATCGGCAGTTCAGATTCCGCTTCCACATCATCCTGACGGATGACCCCATTGTGGGAGGTCACCGGCTGAAAGCCTGCCCGATCCACGACCACACCGGACAAACCGGTGTTCAGACACATATCCGCCGCTTCAATGACATTGCCCTGATGCAACACCAAAGCGCGCTGGATTGCGTTATCCAGTTCTCGCACATTACCTGGCCAGGCGTGGGCCATCAGCGCATTGCGGGCATCGGAACCGAAGGTGATACCCGTTAACCTCATTTTCTGACAGTGCTGCTTCAGCAGGGCTTTAGCCAGGGGCAAAATATCCAGTGGGCGTTCTCGCAGGGGTTGCCAATGCATGGGGAACACACTGAGACGGTAGTACAGGTCTTCCCGGAACTTGCCTTCACGGACATAGTCGGCCAGATCCCGGTTAGTCGTCGCCAGCACCCGCACATCCAGTTTGATGACTTTGCGCCCGCCGACCCGCTCCACTTCCCGCTCCTGCAGAACTCGCAACAACTTGGACTGCAAGCTCAGGTCCATCTCGGAGATTTCGTCCAGCAGCAGGGTGCCGCCGTTAGCCTGTTCAAACTTGCCCGGCGACGAAGCGTGAGCTCCGGTAAAGGCGCCCTTCTCATGGCCGAACAGTATGGCTTCCAGCATATTCTCGGGGATCGCAGCACAGTTGATGGCTACAAAGGGCTGATCCGCGCGCGACGATTGCTGATGGATAAAACGTGCCAGCACCTCTTTGCTGGTGCCACTTTCACCCGAAATCATCACGGTGGAATCGCTGGTTGCCACTTTTTTGGCAAGCTGGAACATGCGCTTGCTGATGGGATCTTCCGCCACCGGCTCGTCGGCACGACTCTGACGAGCGCCACCCACTACCTTATTAACAGCCTCAACCAGAACCTGTGGCTCAAAGGGTTTCACCAGATAGTCGATGGCACCGGACTGCATAGCAGAAACCGCGTGACTGATCTGGCCATAGGCGGTGATCAGCATCATCGGTAAACCCGGATAGTGTCGTTGAACTTCTGCCAGCAACTCATGGCCTGACATCCCCGGCATGTTGACGTCGCTGACAATCATGTCCACCGTTTCTTCCGCGAGACGCAGCATTGCCTGCTCGGCAGAATCCGCTTCCCGAACCCGGAACTTCGCCAGCTCCAGTGTGGTTACCAACGCTTCCCGCAGGTCACGATCGTCTTCAACAATGAGAATTTGAGCCCTGGCCATGAAATGCCTCCGCTTACTGACTGATCGAATCTGAATGAGTCCGGCGACCAACCGCCAACGGCAACCGAATGGTCGCACGTGCGCCCCCGGATGGCGGTGACGCCATTGAAAATTCGCCATTATGTGCTTTGACCACCGCCTGGACTACGGCAAGACCAAGCCCGGTACCGTGGGATTTGGTGGTAAAAAATGCCTCGACAAGCTGGTCTGCCTGGTCAGCGTTGAAGCCGGGCCCGTTGTCTTCCACCCGTATTTCAAGAGACTGATCCAGTGCTGCAATGGTTAGCTGAATAGCGCTGGCACCGGCCTCTACCGCGTTGTTCACCAGGTTCATGCAGGCACCGACAAGAGCATCGCGATTACACATCAGGGAGACCGCCACGTCCGGTTCGGCCAGGGTTATCTGCACGTTATCCTGCCTGCCGAGGCCTTCCGTCGCCGCTTTCAGGCCACGGGCGAGCGCTTCCGATGACAACTCCTCCGCCAGCCGGGTTTCGCCACGGGCGAATATCAGCATGTCCCGCACCTGCTGTTCCAGGTGCGTCAGGCGGGACATCAACTTGGTTGCGCATCGTTCACGCAGCTCCGGTTCAAGATCGGTTTGGCAAAGATGACCGCCATAAAGAATGGCGGCGGACAAAGGTGTGCGAATCTGATGGGCCAGGGACGCCACCATCTTGCCCATAGCCGACAGACGCTGGGCATGGGCAAGCTGGGACTGCAGCCGGCGAGTATCGGTCAGATCCGTGAGCAAAATCAGCTGACCCGGCTCATTCTCCATGGAACGAATTTCGATACTGACGCGGCGACCGTCTTTCAGGGATACCTCATGACCGTCGTCCCGACGCGGTGCGAAACAACGCTGGATAACGCTCACCCAACGCTCACCATCCAGCGGTTCACCCAACAGGTTAACAGCCGCAGGATTACACTGACTGACCACACCCTGACTATCCAGCACCACCACACCGGCAGGCATGACGGACAGCAAGGTAGTCAGCCGGTCGGCCAGGCGTTCTTTTTCTTCCAGTTCATGATGGCGTTGACGAGTTTCTGCCGTCAGCTCGCCAGATAACTGATTAACACGGGACTCAAGCGTGCGGTAAGAATCGGTGATCTGACGGGACATCTGATTGAACAGTTCCAGTGCCGTACCCACTGTCTCACCGCTGTCCTGATGCGGAAACAGGGCCGTGACTTTGTCGTTCACGTCCGCCGCTGCGTTGCTGTCTGCAGTGCCCGCATAGTTAACGGTTTGCCCTGGCTTTCGCAGTGCCGTTTGCGCAAGAAACTGTAATTGGTTCATAGTGCCCCCTGAGGTGCCGCGGCAGTATGCCGTCGCGTTCAGATTCATCTGGGAGTCACTATGCCAAAGCTGTGCCAGGAAGGGCTTTGTCTTTAATATCAGATATTAAACTGAATAAAAAACCGCCGAGTGACGGTTTTCTGTCGAATCACGCATCTTCCGATTCATTTTCCCGCAGGCCGTACTTACGGACTTTTTCCACCAGCGTAGTACGGCGAATACGGAGTTTCTCGGCCGCACGCGCAACGACACCACCCGCCTCATCCAGCGCCTGTTGAATCAGCTGTTTCTCGAGATTGCCCAGATAATCTTTCAGGTCGATACCGTTTACCGGCAGCAAGGCCGGAGCATCCAGACCGATCAGGCCCGGTGCTCCCGACGGCATACCCACGTCATCAACAGGGCGATTCTCGTCAATGTCATCCACATAACGGAACTTCTTGGGCAACTCCTGAACACCCACCACACCGTAGGGATGCATGATGGCCAACCGCTCAACCAGGTTGGCCAGTTCCCGCACGTTACCGGGCCAGTCGTGCCGACAAAGATTCATGATGCAGGCAGAATTCAAACGGATAGAGCCGCGTTTTTCTTTTTCCATCCGGGAAATCAGTTCATTGATCAGTAACGGAATGTCTTCAACCCGTTCGCGAAGGGCGGGCATTTCGATCGGAAAAACGTTAAGTCTGTAATACAGATCCTCCCGAAACTCCCCACTGCCGATCATATCTTCAAGATGCTTGTGGGTGGCGGCAATTACGCGCACATCCGCGGTCTGGGTCCGGTTACTACCCACCCGCTCGTAAGTTTTTTCCTGCAGCACCCGCAGAATCTTGACCTGCATGTTGAGCGGCATATCGCCAATTTCATCCAGAAACAGGGTGCCACCCTCAGCCAATTCAAAACGACCGACCCGGGAGGTAATCGCCCCCGTGAAGGCACCTTTCTCATGACCAAAAAGCTCACTCTCCAAAAGCTCCGCTGGTATCGCGCCGCAGTTTACCGGCACAAACGGGCGCTCACGCCGGGCTGAGTGATAGTGCAGGTTGCGGGCGACCACTTCTTTACCGGTCCCGGATTCTCCGGTAATCATGACGCTGACGTCTTTGTCCGCCACCTGACCCATCAACTGACGAACATGCTGGACGCTGCGACTGGTGCCCACGAGGCTTCGGAACAGCTGCACTCCCCGCTGCTGTCCCCGCTCCCGGGAGCGCGCGTACTGATCCCGGAAAACCTGGGCGCGGTAAAGCGAGTCGATAAACTTGGTGTAGTTGAAAGGCCAGTCCAGGCGGGCAATAACCCGCTCAACGTCATCTTCAGGCAGTCCTTTCAGGCTGGGATCGCCGATCAGCAAAATAGGTAATCCCTTTTCTGCAGCACACACCGAGGCGATCCGCTCCCGAACGTCTGTATCCTGACCATCGAGGATAGCGACCTGCAACGAGGCCATCTGCTCTTTGTCCGCTTGCCGGATTACCGTTTCGGCGACGTCACCGGAAAATACGCCCTCTTCCCCAATAAATCCCAGAATAATTTCGATATCCCGAGTCCGCACTGCATCTCGACTCAGGACAAGCACTTGGTTGGTATTCTGCATTCTTCCGGATCTCTTTAGTCGGGATGGAGCTGCGGGGAATCAAAGCTCTCGGGTGTCAGCAATTGAAAGGATCAGTGCGGTATTTAAGACGCTATGGCGATGAGAGTCAATTTAATGACACGTATTTGCGACTAATTGCAAAAGCTGGATAAAATAGCGGAAAACCGTCTGGCTGGATTTGTTTTTGCTATTCGTTACGACGAACGGATACATCCTGATAAGTCCGGGCAGCTTTGCGGCTGCTGGTGACCTCCCTAAGAGACTGCAGGATATTTGCCTTAGCCTTTCTGGCACCCGCTTCGCCTTCGTCACATAAAAGACGCAGTGCGTCGAGACGCTGCTGGACCAGCGTGGGGCTGAGACGGCCGGCTTCCAGCTCATCCATCACGGATTCAAGTTGCGGACGAACGTTATCGTTGAGACTCGCCAGTGACTCCCATTTTTCGGTGACCACCGCGTGGCGAAGATCGTCAATAAGGGTGTCCAGCTGCTCCAGTGCCTGCGTCATAAGTCTCTGCCTGTGGTGGAAAGTCAGTTATCTTGTCGATGAGACCAAGTGGCCTCACCGAAGTATAGCCACTTTCAGGCAGAGCCAGAATCACCAACTACTCGAATGGCAATTGCAGGGGAATTTATCTGCAGAAACTGATAAACTGGTGACAGTTTTCAAAACGGAATGCGTCATGAGTTCTGATCGGTACACGCTGACCTTACAGAAATTGTTTCTGGCGGAAACGCTTATAAAGATTTCACGGCAAGCACCCGACCGGAGCACTGCCGAGGCCACACTGCAAGGTGCCATTGAGCTATCACTCAGAGGCAGACGATGTCTGCTGATGATGATCGCTCAGTATTATCAGCATAAATCCGAGCGGCCGGAATCCCTGGTTGAATTAAGAAAGCTCATCGGTGAGGACGCGCCCGAGACAGTTCAGCTCATGGCCATCGCTAACCAGCACGGCAGCTGGTGGAATCATCTGGACCAGATGGAACTCAGTCAAAGCCAACCGCCGAACAAGAAAAAAACGATTTCAGAGGATAATATTATTGCCGTCACCATCGATACCGGCCCAGACCGGAGTGCAACGTCCCTGACGGACTCGCTTGCTGCCATGAAGCAGTACCTGGTAACCCTGACAGAAAGGCATGATGAGTGGTGATAGCACCACAAACAGGGCGCAGCCAATAGCCATTCATATAAGAGCCATAAGGCTCGATTGACCAAAGGTTTGATAAATGTCGGCTTCTTTTTTTGAGATTATTCAGCTAACCGACGGTGACTACGCCCTCAGGCGTATAGATGATGATGATGCAGCACCGCTGGTACGCATTTCGTTTTCCTTAGAAGCTAAAGAAATGATGGAAGATAAAGAAATGGCGGTTGCAAAAGCCATGATTGCTGCCGGTATCGAGGCGGTTGGCTCGGTCGGTCATGACCTCGACTGGGAAGAGGATGACAGCGACCACAGCCCGAGCCAACGCTCCTACACACTGCACTGAACCCTTTAGCAAGGTGATATTAACGCTGCCTCAGCACCACCCCATGGCTCCGTCCCTTGGCTGATGCCTGTTGTAGAGCCTCAAGAGAGCCTCGCCCGAGCTTGCTGGTCCACATGACCACCGCGTGACAGGTGCCCGCACCAAGGGCCCTCTCCGCCAGCTCAAGCGCCGGATACTCTTCAGATGATCGCAAAACCAGAATTTCTCCGGTGATAATGCCGTGCATGGTTTGCCACTTGCTTACCAGTGCCTGGGGTGGATCAATCCAAGCCAACCAGCGTCGTTCCTGGTTGAGTTGGGTTAACATCGGTAACAGCAACTGAAAATTCTCAACCTGGCCGGCTGGTAAAATAATCTCTGTCACATTGCCAGTGGCGCCACCCTTGGCCTGCTCAGTTCCGCTTTGATGCTGCGGAACTACCGGAGCATCCTGTCGCGATCTGGCAGTCCCGACCATTACCGACCCGAAAACTCTGGACTCGGAGCTAAGGCCGACTCTGGCCGGACCGCCCAGAGCGTAAGACAGGTTCTGATTAAAGCTCAGTTGTTCCATATTAAACCTCGTTCGCCTTTCGGCCGCACAACGTAAATTTCTTTTTATTGCCTGAGAAATCACCTGCAGTGGTAAGCGCTCACGCTGCGTTAGTGCATATCAGAACGCCGAATAACACCGACGCCCAGACCTTCAATGAACAGTTCCTGCTCGCGGAGATCGACCTCAATGGGTGCAAACTCCTCGTTTTCCGCAATCAACAGTACTTTGGTGCCCTCTCGGCGATAGCGCTTAACCGTCACTTCTTCACCAACCCGCGCCACCACGATCTGACCGTTATGAACATCCTGTGTGCTGTGAACCGCCAACAGATCGCCGTCGAGTATGCCGATATCTTTCATACTCATGCCCCGGACCCGTAGTAAATAATCAGCCGAAGGTGAAAAAAAGTTGGGCTGTAACATGCAGTGATCTTCGATGTGTTCTTGCGCGAGAATCGGACTACCTGCCGCTACCTGACCAATGACCGGCAGACCCAAATCAGCTTCAGACTCCGGCAGCCTGATACCACGGCTGGCACCCGGAACCATCTCAATGGCACCCTTCCGGGCCAGGGCTCGCAAATGCTCTTCAGCGGCATTGGCAGAACGAAAGCCCAGTTCGGCAGCAATTTCGGCGCGGGTAGGTGGATACCCGGTTTCATCGATATAGCGTTTGATAATATCCAATACCTGCGACTGCCGTGCGGTGAGCTTCATCATATTAGACCCTGTTTTTATATACAGTAAACACAATATATACAGTGTTTCATCCAGTGTAAAGCCACCACCTCTACACAACGCTTGATAATAGGTTCAGTTGCTCACGATGTCTGGTAAATTGAGAAGCGTCGAGCATCAGCGATTCCGTTCCGGACTTACGAGTGTTGGCGATTACGTTTATCGCCCAGTGTTACTGAAATTTCACCAGCCTTGCCTATATCGGGCCGGTTAGCGCGTCTGGTAACAGAGCGCCGGCGCGGGAGACTGTGGTAGTGTGCACTTTTACTTTTCGAGGAAGTCACGATGACATCTAAAGGCGCCTGTCATATGCCCGATATTCTGCGAACATCCGACAACACTGAGCGCAGGGTCGGCGTAGAGATCGAAATCTCTGGTCTCAGCTATGAGAGGCTGGTCGCGCTAACGGCTGGGTTATTGGACGGCGAGGCGAAGGCAACCTCCCGCTACGTCAGCTCTGTGAAAACGCCCCTCGGTGACTTCACGATTGAGCTGGACTCCGACCCGATAAAGGAAATGGATCTGAAAGATCCGCGCCTGCCAGAGTCGATTCAGGAACTCGGGGGCCACGCCATGGATATCATCGACGCTGCGGCGGAGAGAATCGTACCGCTGGAGATTATCAGCCCGCCGATTCCCTTCTCCAGGCTGGACGCTATCGAAGCGCTTTGTAACGAGCTTCGAGAGGCGGGTGCGCTGGGCAGCCGGGAAGCCATCGTATATGCCTTTGGTCTGCAATTGAACCCGGAACTGCCGGACCTCAAGCCAGCCACGATGGTGAATTACTTTCGTGCTTTTGCCGCACTTTATGACTGGCTCAAATCACGCCACCAGCTCGATATCAGCCGCAAGTTCACCAACTACATAGAACCGTGGGACAGTGAATATATTGATCTCTTGCTGGGCGATGACTACAAGCCGGACCAGCGTCAAATGATGGAAGATTACCTGCGCACCAATCCGACCCGTAACCGGGCCCTGGACTTGCTGCCACTGTTTTCCCACCTTGACGATGATCTGCTCAGGAAGCATGTCGAAGATAGCCGCATCAAGTCACGCCCCACCCTGCACTACCGCTTGCCGGACTGTGATATAGACAATCCGGAGTGGCATTTCTCGACAGTCTG
>JBBQMX010000057.1:0-8060 GCA_038329375.1 Pseudomonadales bacterium
CTGGCCGAATGGTCGCAACAGCTGCCATCAAGCTGGTACAGGAGCAGGAAGATCAGAATGGACTGCTGGTTTTCTCCCCGTTGTATCGAGGAGACTCTGATACCACCCTTGAGGATAGGGATGCACGCCATTATGGCTTTCTGAACGGCGTGTTTCGGATAGGTGAGCTGGTGACCCAGTCGATTCCGACAGCGATTGGCAGCAACATCCTGATTCAGGTTGTGGATCTCACCGAGGGCGAACAGAGTGTGATTTACAGTACCGGCCGTTCCAGTGATGCACACTGGCTGAGAAGCCTGGTTTATGAAGTACCTATTGCGCCCGTGGCTGGCCGACATTGGGTAATCCAGGCCATGCCCGCAATGGCGTTTGTGGATGCCAGGCGGGGTCATCTGCCAGCCCTTGTGATCGGGTTCGGTTTTTTTTTCATCGCTTTGCTGGTGTTCTTTGCGGTGCGAAGCCTGCGGCATAATGCTGAACTGAACACAGCCAAGCTCGAGCTGGAGAAAATTTCCCTGACCGATGCCCTGACCGGGCTTGCCAACCGCCGGCATTTTGATCTTCATCTGGAGCAGGAGTGGTCAAGGGCTGGGCGCCAGAACCAGTCCATCGCCATGGTGATGCTGGATATTGACTATTTCAAGGCATTCAATGACGGGTATGGTCATCCGGCGGGTGACCATTGTCTGAAACAGGTTGCGCAGGTACTGGCGCAGGAAGTACGGCGGCCCACCGATCTGGTGGCACGTTATGGCGGTGAGGAATTCGCTCTTGTGCTCCCGAACACCGAGGAAGCAGTCGCGGTCGCTGAAGCTTGCCGGGCCGCCATTCAGGCGCTTGGTATTAGGAATGAATTTTCAGGTGTGGCGCCGGTAATTACTATCAGCGCCGGTGTTCGCAGTCTGGTTCCGACCAGGAGAACGTCACCCGAATTACTGATACAGCAGGCAGATAATGCACTTTACAAGGCGAAAGAAACCGGTCGCAATAAGGTGGTGACCGCAGTTAAAACATTACAGGAGCATTAACGCTTGGTAGCAGGGCTATACCTTTAGCCAGATAGTTGCGACCATCCTCCACCGGTTACACAAGAGAGCGGTTGACCATGAGTGAGCAGGAACGTCGCGTTGCCGATCAACCCTCTGCAGCATCGCAGGATGAGCATTTGAGGATGCTGACGGCTGCCGATGCCATTAACTTGCGAACCACCGCACCCATGGTCATTGCGGTGCTGGCCAGCATTGTATTCATTGATTGGGCCCAAGCTGTGCTGCTGCCGTTGGTTGCAAGCGTGCTGATCAGCTATTCTCTGGAACCACTGGTGTCCGGGTTGGACCGCCTTAAAATTCCCCGGCCCATCAGTGCGGCTATTGTCCTTCTGAGTATGATTACGATTATTGTGCTGGCGACGGTGCCGTTGCAGCGCGAAGCAATGGCCATGCTTGATAAAATCCCCACCGCATTGCATCAGTTTCAGAGTAAGTCACCTGTCCGACAGGTGACTGATGAAAGCATTATGGAGAAAGCTGAAAAGGCGGCCAAGCAGATCGAAGAAACCGCAAAAGAAGAATCCCCTGATGAGGCTGGCTCACGACCGCAGGCCACAGCGGTGCGAATTGTGCAAGAACCCTTCAGTTTGCGGGATTATCTGCTGACAGGGTCCTCAACGGCACTGGTGCTGTTCACACAGTTTTTTTCCTCGCTTTTGCTGGTGTATTTTCTGCTTTCGATTGGCAGCCTGTATAAGCGGAAAATTGTCAGTATGTCCGGGCCGTCTTTCGCGAGAATGCGCAAAACCGTCCGTATACTGAAAGAATTTCACCAGCAGGTCCGGCGCTTTATATTCGTCATGTTACTCGGTGCCGTGTTTGTCGGCTTTTTCACCTGGCTGTCGTTTTTCATTATTGGCGTCGAACAGGCCGTGCTCTGGGGAGTGGTGGCAGGCATTGCCAGTGCGATTCCCTATCTGGGGCCGGTTCTGGTGTTGATCGGGACTGCCGCCGCCGCCTTTATCCAGTTCAGTGCGCTGGATATGGCATTCCTGGTGTCCGGGATATCCCTTGGGATTACCAGCATCCAGGGCTACTTGCTAACCCCCTGGCTGACCAGCCGGGTCTCAAGCCTCAACACCGTTGTCATTTTTATAGGCTTACTGTTCTGGGGCTGGCTCTGGGGACCGG
This sequence comes from Pseudomonadales bacterium, assembly GCA_038329375.1. GTDB lineage: Bacteria > Pseudomonadota > Gammaproteobacteria > Pseudomonadales > Oleiphilaceae > Marinobacter. The sequence continues at coordinate 2,181 of JBBQMX010000057.1, forward strand.
TCGGGCTGATCGTCGCGACCCCGATTCTTATGATCATCAAAACTCTGTGTGATCACATTGAAAACCTTAAGCCGGTTGGTGAGTTGTTGGGGAAATAAGGGGCCGGTCAGGTGTCTTCGTAAATGCCTTTATAGGTTTCGCGTAACTGATTTTTCTGGACTTTCCCCATGGTGTTCCGAGGCAGGCCGTCCACGAAAAAAACCCGTTTCGGCTGCTTATACTTGGCCAGGCGACTTTTCAGAGCGTTGATGACTTCAGCCTCTTCGATCCTGGCGCCAGCTTGCGGTACGATAATAGCGGTAACGCCTTCGCCGAAATCGGGATGCGGTACGCCAATGACAGCGGATTCCAGCACGGCGTCCATTTCATCAATAAGTTGCTCCACTTCCTTCGGGTAGACGTTGAAGCCACCGGAGATGACCAGGTCCTTGTCACGCCCTACGATGTGGATGTAGCCACGCTCGTCGATCATGCCAAGGTCGCCGGTAACGAAGAACCCATCGTCAAGCAGTTCCGCTTTGGTTTTCTCCGGCATCCGCCAGTAGCCGATGAAGACGTTCGGCCCGCGTACCTCCAGCATGCCGATATCTCCCTGAGGCAGGGGCTGGTGAGTGTCGGGGCTGGTGACGCGTACTTCAACTCCGGGCAACGGCAGCCCCACCGTGCCGGCAATACGGTCGCTGTCGTAGGGGTTGGAGGTGTTCATGTTGGTTTCGGTCATGCCATAACGTTCAAGAATGGCGTGACCCGTACGCTTTTCGAATTCCCGGTGGGTGTCTGCCGTCAGCGGGGCGGAGCCCGAGGTGAACAGCCGCATATGGCGGGTGAGTTCCGGGGTCAGGCGGTCATCCTGCAGCATGCGGGTGTAGAACGTTGGCACTCCCATCAGGGTGGTGCAGTCCGCCATTGCATCGATGACGGTATCGACGTCAAATCTGGACAGGAAGTACAGGCCGGCGCCGGACATAAGAATCACGTTGCATGCAACAAACAGACCGTGGGTGTGGAAAATCGGCAGCGCGTGAATCAGCCGGTCGGCTTCGGTAAAACGCCAGGTTTCCATCAGGGTTCTGGCATTTGATTCCAGGTTTGTGTGGGTCAGCATGGCGCCCTTGGAGCGGCCGGTCGTGCCAGAGGTATATAGGATAGCGGCCAGATCCGTTTCGGTGCGGTGTTCAATCCTGTCAAATGGTTCTGTCTTGGCTGCGGCCTCCATCAGCGAGCCGTCGCCTTTGACCCCCAGAGTGGCCACCTGCGGACAGTGGGTGTCGGACGCTATTTTGCGGGCGTCGGCAAGAGATTCGGGCCGACAGACAAACAGTGCCGGCTCTGCATCGCCGAGAAAATAGCCGATCTCGGCGGCGGTGTATCCGTTATTCAGGGGTAGGTAGACGCCACCCATTCGCAAGCAGGCGAGATACAGCAGAATGGCCTCGGGGCTTTTATCCACCTGCACAGCGACCCTGTCACCGGGTTTAACACCCAAGGCGATCAAGGCGCCCGCCAGTCGCGCGCTTATGGTGAAAGCGTCGGCGTAGGTGAAGTCGCGGCCCTCAGGAGTAACGATAACGCTGGACTGATTGCGGACGTTCAAGTGCTGGGCAAAGGTCTCAAACAGATTGTGGTTCATTTTTCGGTTTCTCCTTTGAGCAATTTACGCCCACGCCGACTCAGGTCACGAACACCAGAGGAGCATGTAATGGTGCCATCGGTGGTGTATTGCTCATGGTTGCGTTCAATGTCATCCAGCACGTAGAGATAGTTCACCATCAGCCCGGCGGACTGCGTCATACCTTTGCTGGAGGTGTCACCCAGCCAATTGATGCGGTGTAGCTCGGCGCCGTTACCGAGATGGAAGCGGGCAACCGGATTGAGGGGCTCCCCACTTGCATTTTTTTCCTTCAGCAGATAGCGAGCCGCCAGCGGCTTGATGACGCTTCCCAGTTGTTCTGCCACGGCTTCGTTCTGTAACCACTCTGGATCATTCAGGTGCTTGAGCACTTCCTGGGCCTCGGGCTCAAGCAGGCCGATATTGTCGCTGTAGGTGCTTTCAAGCCAACTGCGGAAGGCTGGCATGGGTGACAGCGTGACAAAGTTCTTCAGGCTAGGCAGTTCCAACTTGAGCTCTTGTACGACCTGTTTGATCAGGAAATTGCCAAACGAAATACCCTGTAAGCCCACCTGGCAGTTGCTGATGCCAAAGAAGGCGGCGGTGTCTGCTGATTCCGCGTTGTCAATGTCGTAGCGATCATTGGCAAGAATGGCCTGGACCTGATCCGGCAGGCCCTTGGTCAGTGCAACCTCCACGAAGATCAGTGGTTCATCGCCAATGGCCGGGTGGAAGAAGCCGAAACAGCGTCGATCCCGGGCGTCGAGGCGACGGCGTAAATCATCCCAGTCCTGGATTTTGTGGACCGCCTCATACCGGATTATTTTTTCCAGGATGGCGGCGGGCGTGTTCCAGTCAATGCGTTTGAGCACCAGAAAACCACGATTAAACCAGGAACCGAACAGGTGAATAAAGTCGGAATTGATGGCCTTGAAGTCCGGGTGATCTGCCATCAGCGCCAGCATGTCTTCCCGCATACGGACCAGTTCGTGAGTACCGCCGCTCGCCAGGTTCAGACGCCGTAGCAACTCCTGACGCAGCGGTTCACAGGCTTCGAACAGGGTTTCGAGATTGTCGTTAGTGCGCGACGTTTTGTAGGCGGCATAGGCTGTATCAATCTGATCCGGTTCGGCGGAAAACTTCAAAGCCAACTGCTCAAAGAACAGGCGCTTCTCCTGCTCATCCAGTAACGAATAGATCTCCAGCACCCGACTCGCCAGCGCGATACTGGAGGCCTCGCCATCGCTCTTCAGCAAAGCCTGGCAGGCTTCGGTCACATGGCTGTGGTCAAAGTGGTGGTTTTTGCTCAGCCGCCCCCGCAGCAGGTATTCACGCTGGGTGATGTTGTTAAAAAGTTCCTGCAAAAAGCTCATGGTCATAGTGCTTTTACCTTCTGATAGTGCTTTGGCTTTTGTCAGGAACCCATGATCAGATCAGGTAGCCAGGTAACGATGTCGGGGAAAATACATAGCAGTAAGATGGCAAGCACCATACACAAGGCATAGGGCAGGCTACCGAGCAAGATGTCCCGCAGGGCAATGTCCGGCGCTATACCTTTGATAATGAAAAGATTGAGCCCGACCGGCGGTGTTATCAGACCGATTTCCAGATTAATGGTAAGGATTACTGCAAACCAGTAGGGGTCGAAATTGGCGGCCAGGATGATCGGCAGCAGAATCGGTGCCGCCATAACGATGACGGCCACGGGTGGCAAAAAGAACCCGGAAACCAGCAAGAACAGGTTGATGACGCCCATCAGGACCCAGCGATTGACCTCAAGGTCGGCAATGGCGCCAGCCACAGTCTGGGTGATGAACAGGGACGACAGTGCAAATGCGAAGATTTCGGCGGTGGCGATGATCAGCATGATCATCACGCTTTCCCGCAGGGCATCCCGCATGATGATGGTAACCGGTTTTACCTGCCACATCCGATAGACAATAATGGCGAGGGCAAGACATAGAAAAGCGCCGACGCCGGCGGCTTCTGAAGGGGTAGCAACGCCGCCATATAGGGCAAACAGAATCCCCATGACCACGATCAGGAAAGGTAGCACCCGCACCAGCGCTTTCATGTTGCCTTCGACATTGGCCTTGATATTGGCTGCAGCTTCCGCGACCGGGTTAGGGCTGTTGTAGCCACCGGCCATCTTGCAGGCGATCAGGGTCCAGATCATAAAAAGGCCCGCCAGCATCAGGCCGGGAACAGCACCGGCGATAAACAACCGTCCGATCGAAGTCTCCGTTGAGATGCCGTAGACAATCATGGTGACTGAAGGCGGAATAAGAATACCCAGGGTACCGCCTGCAGCAATACAACCTGCCGCGACACCGTCGGGATAACCGCGCTTGCGCATCTCCGGAATGCCGAGTTTACCGATGGCGGCACTGGTGGCCGGGGATGAGCCGGACAGCGCGGCAAAGATAGAGCAGGCTGCAATATTGGAAATGGCCAAGCCGCCCGGGAGCTTGCCCATCCACAGATCAAGAGAGCGGTACAGGTCACGGCCGGTGGGGGAAGATGCTACCGCCGCGCCCATCAGAATAAACATCGGAATGGCAACGAAACCAAACGACGCCATGTTGCCAAAAAAGGTCTCACCGAAATAAATCAGTTCACCCATACCCCGGTCGAGGACCAGTGCGCCCAGTGATACTGCGCCGAGAGCAAAGGCGATGGGCGTACCAATGGCCATCAGGACCAGAAGCGCGATAACAACCAGAATGCCACTGGTAACGGGATCCATAATCAAGACTCCCCACGAAGAATTTCAGCTACGTACTGCAGTGACAATTGGCTGGTGCCTAAGGCCATTGGCAGGACGGCGGGCCAGAGAATCGGATTCCACGCAGTGCCGGTGGTCCAGCCCATGCTGAAGGCCTCGTAAAAGTAGTACCAGGAGCCGAAGGCAAGGGCCAGGCAGAAGCCAAGGCCGACCAGTTGGGCGGCAAGCTGCATGATGCGTTTTGGCAACCCGCTGAGTGAGTCCGGCAAGACAGTGACGGCTACGTGGCCACCGGTTTTCAGTACATAAGGTGTGCCGAGCAGCATCGCTGCAGTAATGGCGAAAGTAGTGAACTCGGTCTGCCAGACCGTGCTTTCCACGAGGACATAACGGACAAACACCATGTGGACAACGGCCAGAACGCCGAGCGCGAGCAGCGTGGCGGCCAGCAGGGCGGTTGCGACAGAGAGTGTATCCATGCACCGGATATAACTGCCAATCACACTGCGCTCTGATGTTCTGGAAAGATCATAGGGTTGGGACATGCGGACCCCCGGAATGCCATATTATCATCGTGCAGTCTCGATGAGACGCACTCTGGCGGTTAAAAAAGGCCGGAGCCGAAGCTCCGGCAGAAAAGGAGGGCTGTTCTTACTTCACTTGTGACTTACTCAACTGCCAGAGCGGCATCAATGAGAGCCTGTCCATTTGGCACGTTTTCGGCGAAGGTTTTGTAGGCGCTCTTCTGGGCGATATCGAGCCAGGCGTTATAGTTTTCTGGCGTCATATTGACGACTTCAACACCGTTTTCCTTGAATACGTCGATCATCTTCTGGTCCAGGCCAGCTGCCTCTTTGGCAAAGTAGGCTTCGGCTTTTTCACCAGCCGCCATCAGTGCGGCCTGCTGCTCTTCATTGAGCTTGTCCCAGCTTTGCTCGGAGATCAGGATTGGTTCATACATAAACCAGAGTGCGTTTTCACCGGGCGCTGTCAGGCAGGTGACCTGCTCGTAAATGCGGTAGGAAACGAAGGAGCCGGAAGATGTGTTGGCGCCGTCCAGCACACCGGTTTGCATAGCGGTGTAAATTTCGGAGGACGGCATTGAGGCGATGGATGCACCAGCGGTTGCCAGCATCTCGTCAAAGGCCGGGCCGGCCGCGCGCAGGGTTTGTCCCTCCACCGTCTCAGGGGACGTAATGCAGCGCTCATTGGAAGCGAAACCGCCGGCCAGCCAGGCATCCGCAAGTACACGGGCGCCGGCGTCATTGATGACCTTTTTGATCATATCCATGAATTCGGAATCATTGAGGCGCTGGGCGCGCTCGTGGCTACGGACCAGCCCGGGCATTAATGTGGCGGAAAACTCGGGATGTCGCCCGCTGGCGTAATCGAGGGGAAGGGCGGTCATGTCCAGACGACCACGAACCAATGCGCCCCACTGCTCGCCTGCCTTGAACAGGGATTGACCGGGGTAAACCTGAATTTCAAGGTCGACGTTGGCTGCGTTGACTTCTTTCGCCATCAGCTGAACCATCTCATCCCGGAC
>JBBQMX010000058.1:0-8034 GCA_038329375.1 Pseudomonadales bacterium
CGAGCGCCAGATGATCACGCCAGGAGATAGCGCTCACTCCTTCGTAAAGCAAATCGCCACTGGTCGCGTTGACCTCTGCAAGATGAAGAATGACCCGGTTTGCTAACCTGGACCACAAGCAGGCGCGATAACCGCACTCCAGCGATCCCTGAACCCAAACCCCGGCCGGCGCATTGCGAACGAGCTCAAACCCGAATCCTTTTAGTTCGTCGGCCAACAGGTATTCAAGCCCCTTCGGGCAGGTTACAAAAAACATACGTATGGGCAAACTTCACTCCTGCAATAGACTGGTTGCGCTGAGGTGCGTGGTAACTGGCCTCGTAGTCTACCCGAGACGGCGTTATTTCACACAAACATAAGGAACACGTCATTTATATGAAATAAATAGTGTACAGAGACCAATATTTCGTCTTACCTTGTAGGTGACGCGTCATTTTGAGGGCAGCTTCGGCTGCCAACCCAGGTTCCTGAATTGTTATGACTGGCTCAAGCTAAACAGCGTATCTCCCTAATAGGTGGCGCTTGCGGCTTCGGTTATAACACGTGTGCACACGCTTGCTCTGTTCAAACCATGAAGTGAGGAACGGCATGAAGAGACAGAAAAGAGATATGTACGCTCGTGCATTTAAACGGGGTTATTTGGCCGGAGTGTCCGGAAAATCAAAAGATAGCTGCCCTATTGATCAGGTTGAAGCCAGGCAGGAATGGCTCACAGGGTGGCGAGAAGGTCGTACAGACAATTGGGAGGGCATGACCGGCGTATCCGGGATTCACAAACTTTCAAATGTGACAACGGCATAAGCGCAGCAAGAATGCGGTTATATGCCTAACGCGGCGGGACAGGCTCGACTGTTTCGCAAAACCTCTGAAAGAAGCAGCAACAAAGCAAACCAAACGGGTCTACTCGACCCGTACCATGCGATGATGCGCCACGGGGTTTATTCCCCGCAAGGGCCCGCTAAGCGGGCCCGTTTTTTTATGCCTGATAGTCCGAATTTAATGCTGCCCAGCCTCAATGGCCCTGATCGCTTCACCAATGATTTCCGGGCCCCGATAAATAAAGCCGGTGTAAATCTGAACCAGTGTCGCTCCCGCTTCAATTGTTTCCAGTGCACTGGCGCCGTCCATAATTCCGCCCACCCCAATGATGGGTATTGCCGCATTCAATTCCGCATGCAACCCACGGATAACCCGAAGCGACGGCTCACGCACCGGGTCACCGCTGAGTCCGCCCGCTTCAGCAGCCAGCCGGTGGCCGGCAACCGCCTCACGGCTAATAGTGGTATTGGTAGCAATAACCCCGTCCATGCCGGTGCTTTTTAAAGCCTCGGCGACAAACCGGATACCTTCATCGTCCATGTCCGGCGCTATTTTTACGGCGATAGGGACATAACGGCCATGGCTGTCATGCTGCCGGTTCTGCTCATCTTTAATCGCCTCAAGCAACCGTAACAGAGAGTCACCAAACTGAAGATCCCGTAAACCCGGAGTGTTCGGAGATGAGACATTAACGGTGATGTAGTCCGCACGACCATATACAGCAGCTATACCTTTGCGGTAATCGGATTCTGCCTGCTCAACTGGAGTGAAAGCGTTCTTGCCCACGTTGATACCGAGAATGCCTCGATAGGCTCTCTGGTCAATCCGGTTCAGCATGTGGGCCAAACCTTCATTATTGAAACCCATCCGATTAATAATGGCCCGGTGCTCGGTTAACCGGAACATCCTGGGTTTGGGGTTTCCTGGCTGGGCCAGCGGCGTCACCGTTCCCACCTCGATGAAACCAAAGCCAAGAGCGCCCAATGCATCCACATGATCAGCATTCTTATCGAGCCCGGCTGCCAGCCCAACTGCATTGGGAAAAGTCAGGCCCATGGCCTTTACCGGCGTCGCAGGCACAGATGGCGATAAACGTTGCGTCATACCCAGCTTTTCAATCAGATCAAGACTTTTCAGTGCCACCGTGTGTGCCTGCTCAGGAGGCAACCTGAAAAGCAAAGACCGGATAAAACCGTACATTTCATAACTCCTTGCTATGATGATGCTATGGGCATCGCGATTTCAGTGCTGGCCGCGAAGTATATCGAAAGTTTTCCACAGACGCTCTTATGCCCTGTTGATGACGGGTAAATGACTGTCCTGTTAAGGTCTTGTGATCTTTTCCACGGATTCTGTGGATAACTCTGTTGAAAATGCCTCATTACGTTTGGGTAGCCCTTGGGAAACAAGACAATCTGCAGATTGATCACTTTTTGATCATTTTATAACTGTCTGAAATAAAAGAATATATAATAGCCATAACGACAAAAAATAACATATGTTAACGCGCTGTCTTTGAAACGGGGTGTTCCGAAATTGTGCATAACGCAAACGAAAACCAGAAAATGAATTGCGTTTTTCTTCTTTATTTGCCCAGGGAGCACTCATTTTGAGTTCCATTCAGCCCGAACCCGCCCATGCCAGCGATAACAACCACTCCGAACTCAGGATTGCTGCCAAAGTAACTCTGATCGGCATGGTGCTGGATGCTGTGCTCGGAATCATAAAGTGTGTGGGCGGCCTGCTGTTCCACTCCCAGGCTTTAGTAGTCGACGGTATTCATTCTTTCACTGACGTCGCGTCCGATCTGGTTGTTCTGGCGGTGATGAAAGTTTCTCGTCAGGCGCCTGATCAATCCCATCCTTATGGTCATCAGCGCATCGAAACCATGGGAACCATGCTGCTGGGAAGTCTCCTGCTTGTTGTCGGTGGCGCCCTGGCCTGGGACAATCTGCAAAGACTCCTGGCCCACTCTCCCGATCGCTTACCGGAATGGCCGGTATTAGCTGCCGCTGCCGCCTCGGTAGTCGGGAAAGAATGGATCTACCGTTATACCAGGCATGTGGGGGAAGCCATTCGCTCCAATCTGATTATCGCTAACGCCTGGCATAGCCGTACCGATGCGTTTTCATCCGTTATCGTATTGCTATCCACCATCGGGGCAATGATGGGGTATGTCTGGCTTGATGCAATAGCAGCGGTGGCTATCGCCTTTATCATATGCCGCATTGGCTGGCGATTTACATGGGACAGCGTCAAAGAATTGGTGGATACCGCAATGAGCCCGCAGGATACCGAAAGGCTAATTCAAATCGCCAAGCAAACCGAGGGCGTTCGCAATGTCCACGAGTTACGTAGCCGGCGTATGGGCCACGATATCCTGCTCGACGTTCATCTCCTGGTGAAACCGGGGATCAGTGTTTCTGAGGGCCACCAGGTCGGAATGCAAGTAGTGGCAGGAATGCGGGAGGCTTTCCCGAACCTGAAAGACATCAACTTTCATATCGATGCCGAGAACGATGAACTTGGTCAGCAGACGACAGCCCGCTTGCCGAGCAGGAGGGAAATCAGGGACTTGCTGAACGTGGTGACCGAGGAGGTACCCCTGACCACGCATTTGCGGCTACATTATCTGGGCAACCGGGTTCACCTGGAGATATTCGTAGAGCAGCCGGCTGGGCAACTCACGACCTCATTTGAACAACAACTCCGGGACCAGCTTGAGCCACGGGACTGGTTTGGCAGCCTTCGTGTCTGGTATTCCGGCGACACCTCCTGAGGGCCGGGAGCCGGTGCTCAACGGCGCCGGTTCTCTTCCATACGGGAGAGAAATTCCTGCATGATCAGAGTATAAAGTTCTACTCCGAGGAAGCGGTCTTCGACGCCTGCATCCACGTTCGGATTGTCGTTGACTTCAATCACAGCCACCCGGTTGCCAGCCTGCTTAATATCGACACCGTACAGCCCGTTGCCGATCAGACGCGTGGCATTGAGTGCAGCCTGAATCACGTTACGAGGAACTTCGTAGGTCGGTAGTGTATCAAAGCTGCCGCTGTCGATTTCCTGGTTCTCACCATGCTGATAGATCTGCCAGTGGCCTTGCACCATAAAGTACTTGCAGGCAAAGATAGCGCGCCCACCAAGCACCCCGATACGCCAGTCATATTCGGTATAAAAATATTCCTGCGCCAACACCAGTGCCGACTGTTTGAACAGCGTTTTAAGCGCATCTTTCAGACCTTTCTCGTCCTCGGCCCGCAACACCCCCTTGGAAAAAGCGCCGTCAGGAATCTTGACCACCACGGGGAAACCCAACTGATCAATAACCTGCTGTACTGAATCTTTTTGATCCTTGGACAGAATAAGGGTTTTCGGAGTCGGGATTTTGTTGTTCTTGAGCAGGTCGGCCAGATAGACCTTGTTGGTGCATCGCAGGATTGAAACCGGGTCATCAATGACCACCATACCTTCAGCTTCTGCTTTGCGGGCGAAGCGATAGGTGTGATGGTCGATAGCCGTGGTCTCACGGATAAACAGCCCGTCGTATTCCGGTAGCCGCATATAATCGCGTTTGGTAATCAGCTCGACATTGATGCCAAGTTTTTTACCTGCTTTTTCAAAACACTCCAGAGCCTCTTTATCACTCGGGGGTAGCTGTTCTTCCGGGTTGACCAATATTGCGAGGTCGAACCGGTAACGACGGCGGGATTTCGGGCGCCGCCAGACAATGCTGCTGAAACGGTCGAGGGCAGCAGCAAAGGCATCCTGTTCACTTTCCATCAGGTCCGCCGGGGAGGCAGGCTTCATCGATTCGATCTGCCAGCCCTTACGCTTTTTGAACACCACTTCCAGAATCGGTGACGGGAAGCGTTCGAATAAAGCCCTCGCAACCGGCTTCAACGCTGCATGCCCGGCCTGACCAAAATAGGTTTTGATACGAACCTGATGGGTGGCGTCCCGGTCATCCTCGCCCGGTTTCACGGCAGCCCCAGAAGCTTCAAGCCACTCGATCACGCTGGCATCAAGCTCTTCAAGTTCAAGCGAGAACAAGCCTTTTCGGCTCAGGTCGTTAAGAGTAATAACCGACGGCACCACGTGGTGGCCCCGGGCTTCGGCGAGCAATGAACAGTAATAGCCCCGGCTGAGATATTTCGCACTTTGGCAAAGATTGATCACCCGGACCCGGCTGGATGCCGGAGCGGTGAATTTGAGATACTCGTCGAAAGTCAGCACGTCGTCGCTCGGATAATAAGGCGCCCAATCCTTTGCGCGGTCGACGACAATCAGTAAACGTGACATGTATGGCGATCCTCCATGGAATCTTTGCCGGTCGCTGGAAGTAACGGTTTGGATTCGACAATACGCCGCTGACGCGGTTCGCACAATCACCCGGAAATGCGTGATTTTACGCACTATTCTTTGCTGTTAACTATACTGGACGTCTCTCATAATAGAATGTGCTTTCATTCCCTGCCCAAGGCCCCCGATGGTATGACCGAAACGAGTTTCCGACTGGCGGTCACCGCCGACATTGATAATCTGGTCAAACTCGAAAACCGGTGCTTCAGCGAAGATCGAATTTCCCGCCGCAGCTTTCGGCGTTTTATCGAAATGCCACGGGACCGGGTTGTTGTCGCTTTTGAGGATGATCAGATACTGGGCTACAGCCTGGTGCTAATGAATGCTGCAACCCGGCTTGCCCGAATTTATTCTATTGCCGTGTCACCCCAGGCGCGAGGCCGGGGGCTTGGAGAACAACTGGTTCGCCAGTCCGAGCAACATGCGGTCGAAGCCGGACGCATCGTCATGCGCCTGGAAGTGCGCGAAGATAACGCCGGTGCCATTGCACTATACCGTCGCCTCGGTTACCGGGTGTTCGGCAACTATCGTGACTACTATGAGGATCATGGCAACGCCCTGCGCTTTGAACGACGGATACTTTTCTATGAGCCCACCCGTCAGTTTCCTGCAGTACCTTATTACCCGCAGACAACAGACTTTTCATGCGGTCCTGCGGCGCTGATCATGGCTATGGCAACCCTGGACGACCAACTCTCGCTCACCACGCTCGAAGAGCTGAAGATCTGGCGCGAGGCGACCACTATTTTCATGTTGGCAGGCCACGGCGGTTGCGGCCCCCACGGGCTGGCACTGGCAGCCTGGAATCGCGGGTTTCACGCCGCCGCTTACATCAGCAAAGAAGGTGCATTGTTCAAGGATACCGTCAGGAACGATGATAAAAAGCGTGTACTTGAGCTGGTGCACGCAGGTTTCATGCACGACCTGGGGCAGACCGGTATCGAGCTGCATCACGACCCACTGACGCTGGACAAGATGGAACAGGCCCTGAAAGCGAATCAGGTACCGATTATTCTGATCAGTACGTGGCAGCTTAATCGTAGTCGGGTGCCCCACTGGGTGACCGTTTGTGCGATGGATGACCAGTTTGTATACCTGCATGACCCGGAGATCGACACCTCCGAGGGTGAAACCGTCGCGGACAAGCAGTATTTTCCGGTTGACCGGCGCATCTTTGACCAGATGGCGCGGTACGGTAAGAATCAGCCACTGCAGGCTGCGGTCATTGTCGGGCCGCGCCGCACTGACTGATTCGTTCGGTTTTCAGGCCGTTCTGAGAGCGGCCTCTTTCAGGACAGCAATATCGTCGCGCAAACGGGCAGCACGCTCGAAATCCAGTTCTGAAGCAGCCTTGTACATATCATCCTCCAGTTTGCTGATGTCTTTGAGCAACTGCCCGGTCGAACGACCACCAGCCCGGGCCCGATACTGTTCGGCCTCTTCTGCCGCTTTCTGCCCGGGGCGCTCCGCCCGCCGGCGACCCGATCCGTCGCTGGAGGCGCCCTCCATAATGTCGGACACCTTTTTAACCAGGCCCACCGGCGTAATGCCATGTTCAGTGTTATGAGCGAGCTGCTTTTCACGTCTCCGCTCCGTCTCATCCATCGCCCGCTGCATAGAGCCGGTTATCCGGTCGCCATACAGGATGGCCCGACCGTTCAGGTTACGGGCCGCGCGGCCAATGGTCTGGATCAGCGAACGCTCTGACCGCAGGAAGCCTTCCTTGTCAGCATCAAGAATGCAGACCAGCGACACCTCGGGCATATCCAGCCCCTCACGCAAAAGGTTAATGCCGACCAGTACATCGAATACACCCCGGCGCAAATCCCGGATAATCTCAACCCGCTCCACAGTATCAATATCTGAATGCAGGTAACGCACCTTGATGTCATGCTCCGCCAGGTAATCGGTCAGGTCCTCCGACATTCGTTTGGTGAGCGTGGTCACCAACACACGCTCCTGAACCGCAACCCGCTTATGGATTTCCGAGAGCAGATCATCCACCTGAGTTGAGGCCGGTCGTACTTCGATTTCCGGATCCAGCAAACCGGTCGGGCGTACCACCTGTTCAACTACCTGCCCTGCATGATCAGCCTCATAATTCCCCGGTGTCGCAGACATAAAGATCATCTGGGGGGCAATACGTTCCCATTCATCAAAGCGCATTGGCCGGTTATCCAGGGCCGAGGGCAGACGGAAACCATACTCAACCAGAGTTTCCTTGCGGGACCGGTCGCCCTTGTACATCGCGCCAATCTGGGAAACGGTCACGTGTGACTCATCCACTACCAAAAGGGCGTTCGGTGGCAGATAATCGAACAGGGTCGGAGGCGCTTCACCGGGGCGACGGCCAGACAGATAACGGGAATAGTTTTCGATACCGTTGCAGTAACCAAGTTCCAGCATCATCTCGATATCATAGCGTGTGCGTTCCTCCAGCCGCTGGGCTTCCACCAGACGATTGTTATCTCGTAGTTGGGTCAGGCGAGCGTCAAGCTCCACCTTAATGTGTTCAATCGCATCCAGTACAGTCTGGCGCGGCGTGACGTAATGGGATTTCGGGTAGATCGTCACACGCGGCACCCGGCGCAGATGTTCACCGGTGAGCGGGTCGAAATAACTCAGGTTTTCAACTTCATCATCGAACAGCTCAATCCGAATGGCTTCCTTCTCGGATTCCGCCGGGAAAACATCTATCACATCTCCCCGCACCCGGTAGTTGGCACGGTGGAACTCGATATCGTTGCGGGTGTACTGAAGCTCGGCGAGCCGGCGCAGAATATAACGCTGATCGATTTTGTCCCCCCTGTCCAGATGCAACATCATTTTCAGATAGGACTGTGGGTCGCCCAGGCC
>JBBQMX010000059.1:0-8004 GCA_038329375.1 Pseudomonadales bacterium
TGGATAACAGGTCAGGCTCTGCTAACGTCAAATAACAAAAAGTGAGAAGCCATGAGCAGTCGCACAGATAGTTGGAAACGCGAGTTACACGTTGGTGCCGTCGTTCGCCGGTCACCTGGCGTGACCCGGTGGGCAAAGCACATCTGGAAGCCAGTGGCTGTAATACCGGGCGCACCTGAGGCGTTCTGGAAAGAATTGATCCGCGAGGGCGACGTAGTCGATTACCACGCCGGCTCGGTGACCATGGAATTATTTCGCGCCGATGTAGAGTCCTACCTTGTTTCCTTGAATATGACCACCCCTTCCGTGTGGGTCATAATGGATCGTGATGAGAGCAATCGGTCCCCATCAGGCTGGTTTATAAGTACCATTACCGCAAGTGCGTACGAGGCGCAGGATGCCCTGGATAGTGGCGAGAGCATTGTCGAAGCTGTGCCAATTCCCGAGTCCCTGGCGGCATGGATCAAAGAGTTTATCGATATGCACTACATCGAAGAGCCTTTCAAAAAACGCCGTCGTAAAGAGCTTGACGTTGATGGCGTCGAGGACGGCAAAGGCGATGCACGTATTCGTCAAGAGAGCGATGTCTTCCGTGCACCCTCCAATATTAAAAAACCGAGAGTGCAGTGATGGCTGAGTCACGCTTACAGCGTTGGTCGCGCAAAAAAAACAAAGCCGGCAAAACGGCCGAGCTCGCCCCGCCTTCAACTGTTGAATCCGGACCTTCACCGGAAGAGCAGGAACTTGCTGTCAACGAAGCCTTGCCAGAGCGCGAGGTGCTGGACAAGTACGCTTTACCTGACCCAGGCGCCATCGAGCTGGGTACCGACATTACCGGGTTCATGCGAAAAGAGATTCCTGAGCTATTGCGCCGAAAGGCCCTGCGCGCGCTTTGGAGATCCAACCCCGTTCTTGCTGTGCTGGACGGGCTGAATGACTACGACCAGGATTTCACTAACGCAGGGGTTGCAGGCAAAAGTGTAAAGACGCTGTACAAGGTGGGCCAGGGGTTAATCGACAAAACCGCAAGGGATGATGAGCAAATCGACGATCAGATTGAAGCGCAAGCCGAGGGTTCGGAGAAGGTTAATGCGGTAGCTCCTTCAAGGGTAGCCGAAAGATCAGAACCCGAAATGGCTGTCGAGTCCTTGACTTCGACTGTTCATGTCGAGCCTGTGGTTACCGAGGCTGATGTGGCACTGACACCGCGCTACCGTCCCCGGATGCGGTTCGACAATTAATTTAGACTATCCAGGTAGCGTTAATAAACATAGTTGCCGTAGGTTCAGGACGGGTGTATAAAGTTTAATAGTGCGAAATTTAAACACTAACAAAAAGGACAAAAACTTGGCGAACACCGCTGAAATACAGTGCCCTCGCTCGATCAGCGACGAAGATCGCGCGCGCGCCCAGATGTATCAGTTGCTGGGTGTCTTGCTGGGCGGCCCACCTTCGAGTGAGCTACTTCAGGGGCTGGCATCGTTGCAGGGTGACGACACCCGGTTGGGGTCCGCCTCCAAAAATCTGGCTGCTCTTGCGGAACGCTCCGCGCCTGGTGACGTTGAGCGGGAGTACAACAACCTTTTCATTGGAATCGGCCGCGGTGAACTACTGCCTTACGCCAGTTACTACCTCACCGGTTTTTTAAACGAGAGGCCCCTTGCAGATCTGCGTAGCGATCTGATGGTCAGGGGCATCAAATCCAGAGGCGGCGTGAAAGAACCTGAAGATCATATCAGTACGCTGTGTGAAATCATGGCGGGCATTATTGCAGGCGAATTCGTGTGCGATAGCGACCTGTCTTCACAAAAAGCCTTTTTTGACGCGCACCTGACAAAGTGGGCGGCATTGTTTTTTACCGATCTGGAAAAAGCGCAAACCGCGATCTTCTACACTCCTGTGGGCTCGCTTGGTCGTGCTTTTATGGCCGTAGAGGCTGATGCATTTGCACTCCAATAACCGGGATCTGCCCGATCCCACAACCCAGGTGGAGGTTTCCTATGGATAACCAACAGCGTGACAACAGCCGTCGCAATTTCCTGCGGATGGCGGCAACAGCAGTTCCGGCTGCTGTTGCAATGGCAGTTGCACCGAACGCCGCAGCTAGGGTCGTCCAAGACGTCCCAAAAAGCCGCGGTCTGCGTGACACTGAGCACACACGTAAATATTTCGAATCGGCTCGCTTTTAAGGAAGGGTGAGTCTTTCAAGGCTGTGTAATGCTCTTGGATGACCGCATTTCCAGTAAAATGAGAATAAAAAAAGAGAGAGGTATTTGACATGTTAAGAAAGAAAACCAACGGGGTAGCGAAAGGCTCCCGTGCGGGATCTTTACTTTCATCCCTCGCTGCAAAAACCATGGACCGCCGTGGTTTTTTGGCAGCCTCCGGAATCACAGTGGGTGGTCTGGCAGCTTTGTCACTGCCGTCTGCGCGCGTTGAGGCTGCTACCCCGTCGACGGGGGGGGGCGAAATAGTTCGCAAAAAGTCAGTGTGTACGCACTGCTCGGTGGGCTGCACAGTCGAGGCTGAAGTCCAAAATGGCGTATGGACCGGTCAGGAACCCGGTTGGGACAGCCCCTTCAATATGGGCGCCCACTGCGCTAAAGGCGCCGCGGTGCGTGAGCACGCTCATAACGATCGCCGTCTGAAATATCCCATGAAAATGGTCAACGGTCAGTGGCAGAAGATCTCCTGGGATCAGGCGATCAACGAAATCGGCGACAAGATGATGCAGATCCGCGAAGAAAGCGGCCCTGACTCGGTTTACTGGCTGGGAAGCGCCAAACACAACAACGAGCAGTCCTATCTTTTCCGAAAGTTTGCTGCCTACTGGGGCACTAACAATGTCGATCACCAGGCCCGTATCTGTCACTCAACGACGGTAGCCGGCGTAGCCAATACCTGGGGCTACGGTGCGATGACCAACTCGTACAACGACATTCACAACTCGAAAGCGATCTTCGTGATCGGGGGTAACCCCGCGGAAGCGCATCCGGTGTCGCTACTGCACATTCTGAAAGCCAAGGAACAAAACAACGCGCCGCTCATCGTCTGTGATCCGCGCTTCACGCGCACCGCAGCTCATGCTGATGAGTATGTGCGCTTACGTCCGGGTTCAGACGTCGCGCTCGTCTGGGGCATCCTGTGGCACATCTTTGAAAACAAGTGGGAAGACCAGGAGTTCATCCGTACCAGGGTGTACGGTATGGATGACATCCGTGAAGAGGTGAAGCGCTGGAACCCTACGGAAGTTGAGCGCGTTACCGGTGTCCCGGGTGCTCAGCTCGAGCGCGTCTCGCGTACGTTGGCCAACAATCGCCCGGGTACTGTCATCTGGTGTATGGGTGGCACTCAGCACAGTAATGGCAACAACAACACTCGTGCCTACTGCATACTGCAGTTGGCGCTGGGTAACATGGGTGTCGCCGGTGGCGGCACCAATATCTTCCGCGGTCACGATAACGTTCAGGGTGCCACTGACCTGGGTGTCCTGGCCGATACCTTACCCGGCTACTACGGCCTGAGCGATGGTGCCTGGGCTCACTGGGCACGCGTCTGGGACGAAGACCTGGATTGGTTGAAAGGTCGTTTCCCCTCGTTCGATAAAAACGGCAAGACCCTCGCCATGATGAACGAGAATGGCATTACCGTGTCTCGTTGGATCGATGGTGTTCTGGAAGCCAAGGAAAACCTGGACCAACCCGATAACACCCGCGCTATGGTTCTGTGGGGCCACGCGCCCAACTCCCAGACCCGTATGCTTGAAATGAAGGAAGCCATGGAAAAGCTGGACCTGTTGGTCGTAGTGGATCCCTTCCCTACCGTTTCAGCGGTGCTGCATGACCGCAAAGAGGGTGCTTACCTGCTGCCAGCGACCACCCAGTTCGAGACCACGGGTTCCGTCACCGCTTCGAACCGTTCGCTTCAGTGGCGTGAAAAGATCTTCGAGCCACTGTTTGACTCGAAAGTCGATCACGAAATCATGAAGCTGTTTGCCGACAAGTTCGGTTTCACCGATCGCATGTTCCGTAACATTGCCATCGAAGGCGACGAACCGGTGATTGAAGACATCACTCGTGAATTCAACCGTGGTATGTGGACCATCGGCTACACCGGCCAATCGCCGGAGCGCCTCAAAAAACACATGGCGTACCAGCACCACTTTGACAGAACCACCCTGCGTGCGATGGGGGGACCCTGCGATGGTGATATATACGGTATGCCGTGGCCGTGCTGGGGTACGCCCGAGATGAACCATCCGGGCACACCAGTCCTGTATGACCTGTCGGTGCCGGTGTCCAAGGGCGGCCTCACCTTCCGTGCCCGCTTTGGTGTTGAGCGCGATGGCGTAAACTTGCTCGCTGACGGTGTTTACTCGAAAAACTCCGAGATTAAAGACGGATACCCCGAGTTCACCATGCAGATGCTGATGGATTTAGGCTGGGATAAGGACCTGACGGCCGAAGAGCGGGCCAGCATTGATGCGGTTGCGGGTCCCGAGACCAACTGGAAGACCGATCTTTCAGGCGGTATTCAGCGTGTTGCGATCAAGCACGAGTGTGCGCCCTTTGGTAACGCCAAAGCCCGTACCATCGTCTGGAACTTCCCGGATCCAGTACCGCTCCACCGCGAGCCGCTGTACACCACCCGTCGTGATCTGGTCGAGGACTACCCGACTTATGCCGACAAGCAATTTTGGCGTGTTCCGACTTTGTACGAGTCAATTCAAAAGAAAGACTTCAGCAAAGACTTCCCCATTATTCTGACTTCAGGCCGTTTGGTTGAATACGAGGGTGGTGGTGACGAGACGCGTTCTAACCCCTGGCTGGCGGAACTGCAGCAGGACATGTTCATCGAGGTGAATACGCGCGACGCGAATAACCTGAACATTCGCGACGGCAAGGACGTCTGGGTTTCTGGCCCTGAGGGCGGACGCATCAGGGTGAAAGCGATGGTCACCGAACGCGTCGGTGAAGGCGTGGCCTTCATGCCGTTTCACTTCGGCGGACATTTAGAGGGTAAGGACCTAAGGGACAAGTATCCCAAGGGCTCTGATCCCTATGTCCTGGGCGAATCCACAAACACAATTCAAACATACGGGTATGACTCGGTCACGCAGATGCAAGAGACCAAAGCCACCCTGTGTTCGATTATGCCAGCATAATAAGAGGTGTAGACCATGGCACTTGAAGGACAAGCACGCGCAAAATTCCTTTGCGACGCCGAACGCTGCATCGAATGTAATGCTTGCGTAACGGCCTGTAAGAATGAACATGAAGTCCCCTGGGGCATCAACCGTCGCCGCGTGGTTACCATCGAAGATGGCAAGCCTGGCGAGCGTTCAATCTCGGTAGCTTGCATGCACTGTTCAGATGCGCCTTGTATGGCCGTTTGTCCAACGGATTGCTTCTACCAGACTGATGACGGCGTGGTGTTGCACTCCAAGGATCTGTGTATTGGTTGTGGGTATTGTTTTTATGCTTGCCCATTCGGCGCACCCCAGTTCCCCCAGGCGGGCAACTTTGGCAGCCGTGGCAAGATGGACAAATGTACGTTCTGTGCAGGCGGCCCTGAAGAAGACAATTCGACAGCCGAATTCAACAAGTACGGGCGCAACCGTATTGCCGAGGGCAAGTTGCCGATCTGTGCGGAAATGTGCTCGACCAAAGCGCTGTTGGCCGGTGATGGCAACGAGGTGGCAGACATCTATCGCCAGCGGGTGGTGAGCCGTGGTTTCGGTTCGGGCGCCTGGGGATGGGGCACGGCCTACGAGAAGAAGGGTGCTTGAACTAGCCTGATTGTTCCGGGGCCTTCGGGCCCCGGAATTGATTGAGGCAACGAATTCTTTTTGTTGGTTCCGCTGGAGTGCTTTCATGAACTTTAAAATATTTGGTGCCGCCGTTTTTACACTGGCGACACTCCTCCTCAACCCTGTCTGGGCGGAAGAGTCCCCAGCGGTTGATCGAACCAGTACCGGGGGGGCGCAAACCCTGGAAGATATCATGGCTCGTCAAGCGCAGTTGGAAGTCGACGAGACCTTTCGGTCTGAAAACCTGGGTGATCCATCCAATGCAGCGCCGATCAGTGATCAATTGGGTACTCGAGGAGGGCGCTCTGATGCCGACATCTGGCGCGGCGTTCGCTACAACGAGATTGACCCCAGCACGCAGGTCCGGGGGCCTGCGGTTGATGTCCTGATCCAGGACGGAGGCATGCCCTGGTATAAGTTGCGAGAGGGACCGGTCATCACTTATGGCGGTAGCGCAATCCTGGGCTTCGTGCTACTGCTCGTGGTGTTTTACTTTGTCCGCGGTAAAATCAGGATCGAGGGCGGCCCTGCAGGCATTACGATTGAACGATTCAAGGCCATCGAAAGATTTGGCCATTGGTTGTTAGCTGGCTCGTTTATCGCATTGGCCCTGACGGGTCTGATCACCCTCATGGGGCGCAGTTTCCTGATCCCTGTTATCGGGCACGAGGCCTTTGCGACTCTGGCAGTTGGCTCCAAGTGGATTCACAACAACATTTCGTGGGCCTTTATGTTGGGTCTGGTGATGACGTTCTGTATGTGGTTGGTGCATAACATCCCTAACAAGCTGGACTGGCAGTGGATTAAGGCGGGCGGCGGTATTTTTACCAAATCCCATCCTCCAGCAAAAAGGTTCAACGCTGGCCAGAAAATCGTTTTCTGGACCGTGATGGTGTTGGGCTTTTCAGTCTCGTTGTCGGGCCTTTCGCTGTTGTTCCCGTTTGAAATCCCCATGTTTGCTGAGACCTTTGGCGTCATGAACAGTATTCTGGGCACGGATTTCCCGACCGTCCTGGCACCGCACGAGGAGATGCAGTATGCAAACCTCTGGCACTCGGTGATAGCGTTCCTGATGATGTTAGCCATCATCGCACACATTTATATCGGTACGGTCGGTATGGAAGGTGCATTCGATGCCATGGGTAACGGTCAGGTTGATCTGGAGTGGGCCCGCCAGCACCACAATCTGTGGGTGGACGAAGTCCAGGCCAAACAGGCCAAACAGGGCAAAGGAGAATCATCGTGAAAGTCATGATTTTCTCGTTTGTCGCAGCTTTGGTGATCGCCTCTCTCGCCCCGGTAGTTCTGGATCAGTTCGGGTGGTCTTCCGCCGAGCAATACAGCAGTGAGAACGTGCGGCTTGAATGATCAGACAGAGGTATATCAAGAGGTACACCAAATCGATGCCATCGGTCTGGTGTGCCCTCTTCCCATTTTGCGTTTAAAAAAACGCATTCAGAATTTGCCTGGCGGCACCCAGGTCGAGTTTCTGGCCGATGACCCCAGCGGCCGCCGAGATTTACAGACGCTGTGTAAGCTGACCGGTCACAGGATTGAATGGGTCAGCGAAGAGGATGCGGGCGTCCTCCGTTATCGTATCTGTTTGGCCTAGTCGGAGGCGTCAAACACGGGGATAAACGCGGGCAATTTTCGCCGTGCCAGTGACTGAATCTGACGTCAAAAAATGGTTGCCATCAACGCGGTAAAATCCTCGGCAGCCACAGGTCGGCTGAAATAATAGCCTTGTCCCTCGGTGCAGTTTTGGGATTGCAGGAAGGCGAGTTGTTGTTTCGTTTCTATTCCCTCGGCCACGACACGATGTTTTAAACTCTCGCCCATCGCAATGATGGCACTGATAATGGCATTTTCTGTATCGTGTGAGGCGTCATCCAGATTATGTACGAACGACTGGTCAATTTTAAGCGTGTCGAGGGGAAAACGCGCCAGATAGCTCAGGCTGGAATAACCGGTGCCAAAATCATCAATAGCAGTCCGCACGCCGAGTTTCTTGAGCGCGTGCAAGATCCCCATTAACTGCTCTGTGTCCTCCATGAGTCCGCTTTCAGTGATTTCCAATTCCAGGTAACGCGGGTCCAGACCCGTTTCATTGAGTGCGTAAACGACACCAGTGAGAAAATCCTGGCTATGGAACTCCCTGGGCGATACATTGACCGCTACCTGACCAATATCGAACC
>JBBQMX010000060.1:0-7982 GCA_038329375.1 Pseudomonadales bacterium
ATGACCTTCCTCCTCCAGGCGACGCGCCTCTCGCAGAACCACGCCACGTATTTCGTAACACACGTTATCGAGCTTGGCGGACTTCTTGTAGTTCTGCATAAACGGACACTTCCTGAGTCTGAGGGCTAAACCCGTATTCTAGCGGAGCACGAGGCGCCGGTAACAGGTCAATGGTGATGAATTGTGATGAAAAATGGCACGGATTCCATGGATTTACCAGTGTCTCGTCTGGTTAGCGAATTAACCACTGATGACACCAGTCACAGATTGGTGATCTGATCGCATAAAGTACAAAGTGGTGTTTATATAAATTGCGCGCACTATAATTCTGTAAAACTGAAGGAATGCAGCATGGCAACCAGCCTTTATGACATTGAGGTTCAAGACATCAGTGGTCAGCAACATTCACTGGCCGATTATAAAGGCCAGGTATTGCTGATCGTTAACACCGCCAGCAAGTGTGGCTTTACCCCCCAGTTTGAGGGTTTACAGTCGCTATATTCCGACCTGAAGGATAAAGGCTTTAATGTGTTGGGTTTTCCATGCAATCAGTTCCTGAATCAGGACCCTGCAGATAATGATGCGATCAGTCAGTTCTGTAGTCTCAACTACGGCGTCGACTTTGCGATGTTTGCAAAGGTCGAAGTGAACGGTCCGAATGCGCACCCGCTCTATGAGTTTCTGAAGTCCGAAGCGAAGGGCCTGCTGGGCTCCGAGAAGATTAAATGGAACTTCACCAAATTTCTGATTAACAGTGAGGGACAGGTAGTGAAGCGCTATCCTCCAACTGCCAAGCCCGAATCAATCCGGGGCGATATCGAGAAATTGCTCTGAACCAGGATTGATGTTGACGTGTTGGCGCCGGACAGCCCGGCCCCTACGAATCCTGAGACCGCGCCCAACGCTCGATCATCAATTTCAGCCCCTGCTTGTCATAGGGTTTGGTGATGTAGTCGCTCATCCCTGCCGCAAGGCACTCGTCTTTATCACCCTGCATAACGTTGGCCGTAACGGCGATGATAGGCAGGCTCTGCCAGTCAGGGTTCTGACGGATTCGGCGGGTGGCTTCATACCCATCCATGACGGGCATCTGGCAGTCCATCAGAACCATATCGTAATGGCCGGTGGTCAGCGCTGCGATCGCCCGCTCGCCATTCTCGGCAAGGTCCACGCTGTAGCCAAGTTTTTTAAGAATGCCGCTGGCGACAATCTGGTTAACCCGGTTGTCTTCAACCAGCAACAGGTGCAAGTGTCGGGCGGGGCTTTCTTTTTCCATCGCAGGGAGCGCGGCCGGAGGTATCGATTCGATGCCGCCGGAAGCACGATAAAGACTCCGGTGAAGCTCCAGCCGCCGCAGCGGCAGCGCGAGGACCTGCCAACTCTGACGAGCCTGCTGCTGGCTGCGTCGCTCAAGCACAATAACCTGACTGGACCTCCATTGGTCCGCCATTTCAAAAGCTTTCTGTCCACCAGAATCTACAACCAGCACAGCTTGATCGCCCGGGTGCAGGTCAGTCGCCTTAATGTCATCGATATTCCGCAGCGGCAGATTCCAGGCTTGTATTTGTCGCTCGAGCGGTATCCGGTGGGGACTATCGTAGGGTAGAGCCAGATAAACGCCGTGAGTTTTCAGCGTCTCGGGGATTTCAAAAACAGGTGTCTCTGATGGATGCACCGGCAAAGGCAGTAAAACAGTGAAATGCGTGCCCTGTTTCTCTTCTGACTCCACCATGATCTGACCGTGCATGCGTTCAACCAGCTGCCGGCATAAGGTCAGGCCCAACCCGGTCCCACCATAGCGGCGCGTGGTATCAGACCCGGCCTGGGAGAAGGGTGCGAAAATGCGTCGAAGCCCATCATCGGACATGCCGATGCCGGTATCAATGATGTCGAGCCTTACATTGCCGCCGGTCTGTGTGATGCCCATGCTGACTTCGCCCGCATCAGTGAATTTGATCGCATTACCCAACAGGTTGTTGATAATTTGACGGGTGCGGGTGGGGTCGCCAAGGAAGCGTTCAGGCAGGCCGGGGTCTATATCAGTGACCAGTTCGATGCCTTTGCGCAGTGATTGCTGAGAATGAAGAGTCGCGCATTCTTCCACCAGACCCCGGAGATCAAATGGGATAGTTTCGAGGCTGAGTTTGCCTGCTTCGACCTTGGAAATATCAAGGATATCGTTCAGCAGCCCCAGCAGGCTTTGACCGGCATTCTGCGCCATTTCAAGCCGGTTGCGCTGGCTGGCCTCCAGTTTGCTTTCCAGGGACAGGCTCAGCATACCGAGTACACCATTAAGCGGGGTGCGGATTTCATGACTCATGCTGGCAAGAAAGTCGGCGCGGGAGCGGGCTCGCCGCACGGCGTCTTCCTTGGCCCTGATCAGGGCGCGGTTACCCCGTTGTAAAGCCTTGTTCTTGTCAGATATCTCGCGGGTACGGTCGTCAACTTCCTTCTCCAGCTTGCCGGAGTAGTTCTTCATCTCACTTTCCGCTGCCCGGAGCTGATCAAGGCTGGAATCTATAGTGTCCAGGTGCCGGTTGATAATACCGACCATCTGACCAATTTCATCTTCTTCATGCTTTTGGGGTACTGGCAGACGAACTTTTTCGGGTGTTTCGGGTTCTACCTCACTCAGCGTTTCGATAACGCGAAGCATCGGTTTGGTCAGCACAAAGTAGAAAACGATTAACAGTATGATCGAAAGCGCGAGGCTGTTAACGAAGCCGCTGACGATGGTGTATCCCGCGCGGCTGAGGAATTCGGTACCGTAGTGGTAGGTATCGATGGTGATCGCCAGATTGCCCAGGGGTATTTCAGCCAGCTGAGGCACACGAAGATCGGTTGAATAGAATCGGCTGGGCTCAAAAAGCATGTCACTGAGCCAGCGATAGCGCGATTCTGGACTACTACGGCTGGCGGCTGCGAGAGTCCTGTCTTCAGGATCGACAATCCGGGCATCAACAATAGCCGGGTGTTTGATCAGTCCGTCCAGCAATTCTTCTGCCAGACGTGCATCAATATTATAGGCAATCTGGGATGCCGGGCTGTGACTGATCTCCATCAATGCCCGGATCTCGCTGCTCATGTTCTCGCGTGCGCTAACGTAATCCAGCGTAACCTGGCCAATGTTGAGAACAAAGCCTACCAACATAGCCAGAAGCACGGTGTTCCGTGTCAGCCTGAAGGAAAGGCGCTTGTTGAATGCGGTCGTCAAAGCCAGCTACATCCTTGTGTTTCGTGCTGCAGTAAAAATGAGCGAGTTCGTCAGTAGCTCGCCACTATTGATCGTAATCCGTCTTCTTTTTCCATTCGTCATCATGCAGGAAATTATCCCACTCTTTGTCCACACGATGTTGCCGGTCAGGTGAATCGCGGGTGGACGCATCAGCCATCAGGGCCTCCAGTTCCTTGATCCGGGTTCGGAAGCTCTTGACGGATTTGAGTGCCAGCGGGTTATCGCTTGATTTGCTCAATTCGGTGCTGGCCATATGATAGGCATGGATGGCTTTACGAAGCTGATTCTGGCGGATGAATTCCCTGGCCTGGAAAACATGCAGATCGGCGTGGGTTTTATGAACGAGGAACAATACATACTTCAGATTCTTTTTCGCCACTGCAGAGTCAATACGGCGGCTTTTGTGGAGAGATTCAATAAGTTTGAAAAGACTCTGCAGTAATTCCTTTGCATAGGCAGATTTTTCCGATGAGTCGATTTTGACCGGAGCGCGCTGATCCTCACCGTCGACAACTTTCTGTTTCAGATGCCGCGCTTCACTCAACCACTGGTCGGCCGGAAGCTGGGTTTTCAGGCTCGCTAGCTCACTGCATATCTCTTCAATACGGGTGAGAAGCAACAGTTTGAGATCCGCTGTCAGGTATTGGCCGGGGATATCATTGAGCAGCCGATGGGTTCGGTTATAGCTGTCTTCCAGAGCCGTTACTCTGCGCGCCCGCTCCAGCTTGGCCCGCTCTCGCATTTGGCTGAGAACGATGAAACCAATGGAGGCGAACATTATAACAGCAAATAATATAACAATTGTTGTTGTGTTCATGCAGTCTGACGCTACCTTTGCTGTTGGTTAGCCATGCTCGCCGCCTCCAGAAACCGCGTGCTTACAGGGTCCGGCAAGTATCAGAAAGATTAGCAGAAATTCCCCGTATAATCCGTTAGCAGATGTTAACAGCCAGAAAGCGCTCAAGATTTGCAAGCTTCCCGGACAGCTTCTTTGTATCAGCGTTTTTTATTGCTAGTCTATCGGGTATTCATTTCCGAAATGCAGCCATTTTCTCAGGTATTACGGATATTAAGGCGGAGTAAGATGGATATTTCTCGGGTCGACCTGAACCTTCTGGTTTATCTGGACGTGTTGTTACGTGAAAAGAACGTCACCAAGGCTGCAAATCATCTCGGTATCACCCAGCCTGCCATGAGCAATGGCTTGCGTCGTTTGCGTGATCTGTTTGGTGACCCGTTGCTGGTGAGAACCAGCGAAGGCATGACGCCAACGGAGCGGGCGGCCGAACTGCAACCGCTGGTGAGAAGTATTCTGTCCAATATCGAGAAGGCTGTGCAGGCGAAAACACCGTTTGCTGCCATGGAAAGCCAGCGGGTTTTTCGCATTATGGCCAGTGACTACGCCGAATCCTGTCTGATGCCACGGGTTCTTCGTCGAATTCGCCAGGAAGCGCCGCACGTTACACTTGATGTGTTAACGCCCAGCGATGTCAGCTTTCTGGATGTGGAACAGGGTCGTCTCGATATGGCGATCAATCGATTCGACAAAATCCCGCAATCGTTCCATCAAAAGACACTCTGGACTGAATATTTTGCCTGCCTGATGAATGCTGACAACCCTATTGTGAAGCAGCCCTTCACTCTCGATTCCTATCTCGAAGCCAGCCATATCTGGGTTAGCAAAACCGGATTCGGTGTAGGCGTCGGGGTCAACCCGAAAGATGTACAGCGATTGGGTTGGGTCGACGAAGCGCTATCCCTGATGGGCAGGAAACGTCGGATATCGGTATTCACCCGGCATTACCAGGTGGCTATGTTGCTCGCGGAACAACACGACCTGGTTGCGACCTTGCCGAGCCGGGCGGCCTGGCTTCAAAAACACAACCCGGGGCTGGTGGTCAAGGTACCACCGTTTGATATTCCGCCGTTTGAGCTGAAGATGGCCTGGAGTCCACTACTGCAGCACAATTCAGATCATCAGTGGCTGCGCCGTGTAATTATCGATGTAGCAGAAGAAGTGGATACCGAATTTGCACCGTTCGGGCGGCAATTTGAAGCGCCTGACAGTTACATGCCCCATCAATCAGAACGGTAGTTGGCGTAACTCCAGCGACGGACTCGCAGCATCCCACATCCGCTGGAAATTGTTGGCCAGACGTTTGACGTGTCCTGGAGCGGAGAAATTGGCGAAACCTTCTGCCATGTCAAAGCCATGGCGATAGACCATCGCCGACCGGTCCGCCAGCATGAAGGGCTGGCTGCTGCAAGGGTAGTCCGGGTTCGCCAGTCGCAGTTCAATCTTGCTGGGTAGCCTGCGCATCAACTCGACGATTTGGTGCCGGCGTTTAACCAGCGGTTTGTCATCGTGAATCAGCAGTCTTACTTCGCTTAACCGATGGCGTCGAGCCAGGGCGGACAGAATTTCCCGGAACCGGTGACGGTCGTAGAGATCATGGCCAAGGGCCTGGTCATATAACCAGAGCCGTTGCCGGGCCTGATTGACCACTGAGTCGGTCAGTGCAGCCAGGTGCGCCTCGGAATCGAATTGCCAGGCCACATCGTCATGATCCATCAACAGAGGTCTGGCGCGATGCTGCCATTGCGATGACACCAGCGCTGGCGCATAACAACGCATGTCGACATGCTGGATGCCGGCATCGTCATAAGGCAGCGAGCAGACGTGAAAACCCGCGCGCTGATAAACCTCTATGGCAGCCGTCTGGGCGGAAAGAAAGATATCCTGAAAGTCCGGGGCAGCTGCAAGCATCATGTGCTGAAGCAAATGCTCGCCAACACCCTGTTTACGGTACGCCGGCAGCACGGCCATGCGACCGATGTGAGCCGTTTCCGTCACCGAGGGGAACATCCGGGCTACGGCAACCGGTGTATTATCCGGCAGCAGGGCAAGGAAATGATCCGCAATGCTATCGGTATCGTCCCATTCCATCTCCGGCGGTACGTGTTGCTCGTCTATAAAGACGGTTTTCCGGATTGCCTTGACCGCGCCTGGAGCCAATTGCCAGCTGTATTTGCGGATCGTCAGTATCATTCCAGTATCAGATTTCCCTGGTTGTACAAGGCGCTTATCAGTCCCAGCAGGGCTTCGTCTTCCAGATAGCCCCTCATTACCTTGGTATCAAGACGATTGCCGCCGCATAAAACCGGCGCTAGCCCGCGCGCATCGCCACGCAGCAGATAGCGCTCACCGTCTACAAATAGCGCAGTTTCACCCTCAAATACATAATAGGCAAAGCGCGAACCTTCATTCCATCGCAGAGTTGCGCCGTCATCAATCTCTGACACCAGAGCGTCAGGGGTGATAGGTGAATCTGGCGCCATAATGATCATGGTGGATTTCGGCGCGGTGGCGTACTGACCAAACCAGTAGGCAAGCTGCTGTGGATCACTTGTGTGCCTGGCGATCATATCGCCGAGTCTGCCGATGACCTCCGGGGCAATGACACCGGGGTTTTCCGGGCATTGCAGGTCCGGATCGGCCAGTGGGCTATTGGTTCCAGGCTGAGCGCAGAGAAAGTCGGTGAATCCGGTTAACACGTCGTCCACGGACGGGGCCCGGAAACCCACGGAGAGAGTAATACAGTCGTCCTTGGCAATGCCGTGGTGGCCGACCCCTGGTGGCAGATACAGCATGTCCCCCGGAGCCAGAGTGACGGTTTCCTCACCTTGCCAGCGGCTGAGGATTCGCAATGGCGTACCCTTTATCCGGGGTGAAGTCTCGTCGCAATGGCCACCAAATTCCCAATGACGATATCCCTGTGCCTGCAGAAGGAACACGTCATACTGATCAAAATGGGGCCCGACGCTACCACCGGCCGGTGCGTAACTGGCCATCACGTCATCCAGGCGCCAGTTGGGTACAAAACGAAAGGCTTCCAGCAGATCAGCCACCTCGGGAACCCAATGGTCCAGGCCCTGCACCAGCAACGTCCAGTGAGTTTCTGGTAATTGCTCGAAATGCTCGGGAGCAAACGGTCCGTTCTCAAGCTGCCACGGCTTGCCGTGATCGTCTTCAATGACGATGCGGGATTCGACGCTCTCTTCACAGGCCAGTCCGGCGAGCTCGTCTGCCGATACCGGGCTGGAGAAGCCGGGGAAAGCCTGTCGGATTACGAGCGGCTTCTTCTGCCAGTAGTCCCGCAGGAAGGTGTCTGCCGCCAGGCCGCCTGGAATGTCCATGATCAGATGTTCCGGGCCTGGTGTTCCGCATTACCGGCATAGCTCCCCGGCGTCAGCGTGCGTAACTCTGCCTTTGCTGCTTCCGGAATTGCCAGGCTTTCCACGAATGCTTTTATAACCTCCGGAGTCATGGCCTTGCCCCGGGTCAGCTCTTTCAGTTTCTCGTAGGGTTTCTCGATGTTGTAGCGACGCATCACCGTCTGAATCGGCTCGGCCAGAACTTCCCAGGCATGGTCAAGATCATCATCCAGCCTGCCGGGATTGATCTCCAGCTTGCTCAGGCCTTTCAGTGATGCTTCATAGGCAATAAGGCTGTGAGCGAAACCCACTCCCAGATTGCGAAGCACTGTCGAGTCAGTCAGGTCACGCTGCCAGCGGGAAATCGGCAATTTTGCCGACAGATGGCTGAACAGGGCATTGGCGATGCCGAGATTGCCCTCCGAGTTCTCAAAGTCAATGGGATTGACCTTGTGAGGCATGGTAGATGAGCCGATTTCGCCTTCCACAGTCTTCTGCTTGAAATAGCCCAGGGAAATATAGCCCCAGATAT
>JBBQMX010000061.1:0-7977 GCA_038329375.1 Pseudomonadales bacterium
CAGCGGTATATACGGAAGACGTTGTAATGTGATTAAACAGCGTGGATTTACCCGCGTTGGTGTAGCCAACCAGAGAAACCGTAGGAATATCCGCGCGCTTGCGGGCGCGGCGACCCTGATCACGCTGACGGCGAACTTTCTCAAGACGCTGGTGGATAGACTTTATTCTGGCTCGTAACAGCCGGCGGTCTGTCTCCAATTGGGTTTCACCCGGCCCCCTAAGACCAATACCACCTTTTTGTCTTTCAAGGTGCGTCCAGCCCCGGATTAACCTGGTGGACATATGCTCGAGCTGAGCAAGTTCTACCTGCAATTTACCTTCATGGGTACGGGCGCGCTGGGCAAAAATGTCGAGGATTACACCGGTACGGTCCAGCACGCGACATTTCAGCTCGCGCTCAACGTTGCGTTCCTGGCTGGGGCTTAGCGCATGGTTGAACAACACCACATCCGCGCCGGAGTCCTCCACCGCAAGGCGTACCTCCTCCAGCTTCCCCTTACCCACAAAAAAGCGCGTGCCTGGCTGATTGCGACTACCCGTCACTGTAGCGACTGCCTCGACACCGGCTGAGGTAACCAGCTCACCAAACTCGCCCAGGTCTTCGGATTCACCGTGGGACGAAAACTCAATGTGAACAAGCACTGCCCGTTCACCAACATCAGGACGCTCAAACAATTAGACGAGACTCCCCGGAGTAAAAATGAATTTACCAAAACGCAAACACCCGCAAACCCTGATGTCCGGACTTGCCGACATCAGACTTCGCGGGTGTCTGAAAAACATAGCTGAAAACCGATGCAGATCCTTCAGATCAATCTTCGGCTTCGACTTCGTCTTCTCCAGCAGGGTTCTGCTGCGGAATACGAACGTTACGGGCAGGCACCACCGTTGATATGGCGTGCTTATAAACCATTTGGCTCACGGTGTTCTTCAGCAAGATAACAAACTGGTCAAACGACTCGACCTGACCCTGAAGCTTGATGCCGTTTACGAGAAAAATGGAAACCGGAATACGCTCCTTGCGCAATGCATTGAGGTAAGGGTCTTGTAGAGAGTGCCCTTTTGACATTTTTTTTCTCCTGTTATGAAAAGCAGATCGTCATTTTTAACGGTTCAGGTGCAGCCGGCATCAATCGACACCACGGCCCATTGCATCCACGCAAAGCCTAAAACCAAGTGGTACGGTGTTCCAATACGAACCCCCGATCACTTTAATGTGGCGTGAAGACCAATAATTTTCAAGGCAACTGTTAAATTTTGACTGGAATCCGATTCCAGCCAATGCAAATTCCGCCACTTCCGCAGCCAGGTCAGTTGTCTTTTTGCCAGTTGCCGGGTAGCTGCCACACCATTCTCAAACATTTCGTCCACATCACAAGTTCCCTCAAGATGAGACCAGACCTGACGATAACCGACACATCGCATGGAAGGCATGTCATCGTGAAGATCTCCCCGAGACATCAGACCCCGGACTTCGCTTACGAACCCTTGTACCAACATTTGCGAGAATCTCAGCCTGATTCGCTCGTGAAGCAGGCTGCGCTCCAAAGGCGCCATCGCTAACTGCGTAACAGTATACGGAAGAGAATCACTTTCGTCTGCCTGCCACCGTGTGAAATACGAGTAATCCTTGATATCTTTGGTACCCTGGACATCACCCGATGCCGGGTTGCCGCCTCGCCACAGTTCGGAAACGGGCACCCCCCTCAAACGGATGACCTCAACAGCCCTGAGCAGCCGCTGGTGATTATTCGGATGGATCAGCTCTGCCGCAACCGGATCGAGACGCTTCAGCTCCTCATACAGCGCACGCCACCCTTGTTCAGCTGCAACAACTTCAAGCTCGCGACGAAGTGCTGGATCGGCGGCAGGCATATCGGACAATCCATTCAGTAAGGACTTGAAATACATCATTGTTCCACCGACCAACAATGGAATTCGTCCGGCCGTAGTAATGCTTGCCATTTCACGACGGGCGTCGCGACAAAAATCGGCAGCCGAGTAGGTAGCAGCAGGATCACAGATATCAATCAGGCGGTGAGGCGCGCGAGCCTGCTCTTCCGGGCTCGGCTTTGCAGTGCCGATGTCCATACCGCGGTAAACCATGGCCGAATCCACACTGATAATATCACACGGCAATCGCTCACATAGCTGCATAGCCAGATCGGTCTTTCCGGATGCAGTCGGCCCCATCAGGAAGATGGCTGGGGGGCGCGTCTCTTCACCGTCCGGATCGCTTGCCATACCCTTTACTTTCGCCACTAACGCCCCCGCAGGAAGAGCTTGTCCAGCTCGGTCATGGTCATCAGCGTCCAGGTCGGGCGGCCGTGATTGCACTGCCCGCTGCGCTCGGTGGCTTCCATGTCACGCAGCAAGGCATTCATTTCCGGAATCGTCAGCTGTCGGTTCGCCCGAACGGAACCGTGACATGCCATGGTGCTCAATAATTCGTCGGTCACCGCTTCTATCCGATCACTCTGGCCATGCTCAATCAAATCAGCCAGTACGTCGCGAAGCAGCTGTTCAGTGTCCGAACCCCTTAGCAGAGCAGGCACCTGCCTCACCGCCAGGGTCTCGGGGCCGATACGCTCTACAATCAACCCCAGTTGCTGCAACCCCTCGGCGTGAGTCTCTGCCAATGCAGCTTCCTTATCGCTCACCGCAAGCGACACCGGGACTAGCAACGGCTGACTTTTGATATCCTGCTGGCTGAGGGCGCGCTTCATACGCTCGTAGGTGATGCGTTCGTGAGCCGCATGCATATCCACCATAATCAGGCCCTGACGGCTCTGGGCCAAGATGTAGATGCCGTGCAACTGAGCAATGGCGTAACCCAGTGCCGAGTCTTCGCCGTCCGCCCTCGAGGGGGTGGGCAATGCTTCGCTGCCCATAGCCGGAGCGGCTGAAGTGGCTTGCCGGGTAACTCCACCGCCCTGATTAAGGGCCTGGTAGAAGGCCATCTGATCCCGCGCTTGCCAGTCTTTTTGTCCGGCATAATGCTGAGGCTGAGTCGACGGTTGTGAATAAGAAGCAGATGCCCCGGGCTGGACTGCTGGGCCCTCCCCATCTGTCTGGGGCCCAGACATGTCTCGACTAAATGACTGCGCCACCGCTCCGCGGAAATGATCGTCCGGTTTTACCTCGGCGAGGGTGCGATACAGGGTTCTGAAAATAAAATCATGGACCAGACGTCCATCGCGGAATCGAACCTCATGCTTGGTCGGGTGCACGTTTACGTCAACGTTGGCGGGGTCTACCTCGAGGTACAGCACAAAGGCCGGGTGGCGATTATTGTAAAGCACGTCCCGATAAGCCTGCCGGACCGCGTGGGCCACCAACCGGTCACGTATAACCCGCCCATTTACGAAGAAATACTGCAAATCCGACTGACTGCGGGAAAATGTTGGCAGTGCGACCCAGCCCAAGAGCTTCAACCCGGTGGCCTCGGCATCGATCACCACGGTGTTATCAATAAACTGCTGGCCACAAAGTGCGCCGACCCGACGCTCACGTTCCACTTGGGTTTCTGCAGGTCGCAGGCTCTGAAGCACCTTTTGGTTGTGGCGTAGCGTAAACCCGGTATCAAAACGGCTCAGGGCTTGACGACGAACACACTCCTCGACGTGATTAAGCTCGGTTTTTTCGGTTCGAAGGAATTTTCTGCGGGCCGGTGTATTGAAAAACAAGTCCCGCACTTCCACTGTGGTGCCAACCGGATGGGCCGCCGGTGAAACCCGGGCGTCCATCTCACGGCCTTCGACCTCCACCCTCGAGGCAGCTTCCTGAAGGGCCGTCCGGGAAGTCAGTGAAAGACGTGAAACAGAGCTGATACTGGCAAGGGCTTCACCCCGAAAACCGAGCGACAGGACTGCCTCCAGATCTTCGAGGTCGGCAATCTTGCTGGTGGCATGCCGGCTCAGGGCCAGCGGCAGATCGGCTTCATCAATACCGCCGCCGTCATCCCGCACGCGAATCAATTTAGCACCGCCCTGCTCGATATCAATATCCACTCTGGTGGCACCAGCGTCCAGCGCGTTTTCCACCAGTTCCTTGACCACCGAGGCCGGGCGCTCGACGACTTCACCCGCCGCAATCTGGTTGGCTAGGCGGGGCGACAGGAGTTTAATCGATGGCATAATACGAGCGGCCTCTGGCGGTGCGATCCGGATGATTGCACTGCATCATACCAGAACCGTCGAGCCCCTCTCATCCTCTGCGCACTTATCCCCGGCACCAGCAAGCGACGTTCTACTCAGCGTTCATGAGGCCGGTATCTGGATCGTCTGGCCGACCAGAACGCGATCATCACTCAGACCGTTATGCTGCATCAGCTCATTGAGACTGACCTGATTCTTGCGCGCCACGGCCGACAAGGTGTCACCACGCTGGATCCGGTACTGGCCACCAGCCAGATTATTGGTCTGCCGCTTCTGGTAGGCCAACAAGGTGCCCGGCGGGGGGGTGTGATTGAAGTAGGAATCAATACCGTCAAAAACAGCGCGGGCGATTTTCTGCTGGTATGCCGAACTTCTGAGATTCCGCTCCTCGCCCGGATTTGAAATAAAGCCGGCTTCAACCAGGATTGACGGAATATCCGGTGATTTCAGTACCGCGAACGCAGCCTGCTCGACTCCGGACTTGTGCAGCTTGGTTACCCCACCGAGCTGACGCAGCACATAATCACCCACACCGACGCTGGCGTTTATACTCGCGGTCATCGAGAGATCGAGCAGTACGCCTGCCAGCACATCATTCTTGTCGCCCAGTGACACACCACCCACACCGCCAATCAGATCCGAGCGGTTCTCACTGCGGGCCAGCCAGCGCGCGGTCTCGCTGGTTGCTCCACGTTGTGACAACGCAAATACAGAGGCACCGCTGGGCTGGGAGGTTCGGAAGGCATCCGCATGAATAGAAACGAACAAATCCGCATTGTGCTTGCGCGCCAGCAGCGTTCGGCTGCGGAGATCGATATAATAGTCTCCGGTCCTGGTCAGTTTGGCGGTGTAGCCAGGCTTGCTATTGATCAGCGACTCAAGGGTTTTCGCCATCCGAAAAACGACGTCCTTTTCATGAGTACCGCCGGGACCGATGGCGCCAGGATCTTCACCACCATGGCCGGCATCAACAACCACAACAATGTCACGGCGCCCGTCAGGGTTGTCACGCAGGATAGGTTCGTTCGGCTGCGGCAGGGCTCTGCGATTCTCTTCGATCAGATCAACCACGAGGCGATAACCATATTGCTGATTAGGCTCAAGCTGGAAGCTTCGCGGCTTGATCTGGGTTTTCAGGTCCAGCACCACTCGCAGGTCGCTGCCATTTCGCGGTGCGCTTCGTATGCGACGAATCGGACTATCGCCCAGATCCAGCCCCGAAAAGTCCACATGCCGGTTAACGTTTTTGATGTCAATGACAAGACGAGCCGGGTTCTCCAAGGCAAATATGCTGTGCTCAACCGCTGCCCCGGTATCGAAAACCACGCGGGTGTGATCCGGCGCCGGCCAGATCCTCGCACTATTTACCGTCGTGGCTGCCTGCGCAGCGCCTGCGACAGCGATCCAGAGCAGCAAAATCATAATCAGCTGCCTGCCATTTACTCTTTGTGCCTGTTTTAACATCAACATTCTGCAACCTACCGTCTTTCAACCGTCAGTGGGTAATGTCATCAGCTGGCTCAGCTTCCGAACCAGCTTTGAACCCCGATCTGTCTGGGCCAGAATGGCCGCAGATCGCCCCTCGTCCTGTGTTTCCAGCCGGATAACCAGATCGGCCTCCGGCAAAATGCCCTGGCCGCGCTCGGCCCATTCAATCAGACACACGTTGTCGCCCTGAAAATAATCCCGAATACCGACGTGTTCGAGCTCTTCCGGATCTCCCAGCCGATACAGATCAAAATGGTAGGTTATCGGGCTGAGGTGCTCATAAGGCTCAACCAGAGTATAGGTGGGGCTTTTAACCGACCCCTGATGCCCTAACCCCCTTATCAGCCCGCGACTCAGGGTGGTTTTCCCCATCCCGAGCGTGCCTTGTAAAAATACTGTAAACCCTTGTTTTTCTGATATAATCGCATGAGCCAATTGTTCGCCGAGCTGCTCAGTCCCGGCTTCATTGGCTAAAAACCAGGTTCGCGCTGACGCTGTCATGTGGAGACCCCGCCAACTGTTGCTTCAACGACGACACCTTCGGCTTCGCCAAGAATAGTCGGCAACGTGTCGATAACGTCTGTAGGCAACAGACCCATATACCCCTTGCTCATGGAAGCGCGATCTGCTGCGGCCAAATGCAGGGCCGCGGCGAGTCGCGCCGCAAACGACAGGTCCAGACGCTGGGCCAGTAATCCGCCCAGAATGCCCGACAACACATCGCCCATTCCCCCGGTCGCCAGCCCGGGATTACCACCACCGAGCACACCGGGAAGATCATCGCCGGAGTCAACGACGGTGCCGGCGCCTTTAAGCAACACAGTGCCGCCAAACTGTCGCTGAATGTGCCGCGCCGCAGCAACTCTGTCTGCCTCCACCTCGGGAACCGTCAAGCCCAACAACCTTGCAGCTTCTCCGGGATGGGGTGTCAGCACGTGGTTATCAGCTTTTACCGCAACCCGGCACGACATCAGGTTCAACGCGTCCGCGTCCAGAACCAGCGGTTTTCCGGAAGCTACAACCAACTGCAACATCTGCTGACCCCAGCCGGCCTTACCCAGCCCCGGGCCGCACACAATGACCTCGGAGGACTCTATCAGCGCTGACAACTCAGAACCATGGGTGACACCGTGCACCATCAACGATGGGCATCGCGTCAGTGCCGGACTGACGTGCTCCGGGCGCGTTGCCAGTGTTACTGTGCCAGCACCCGTGCGTGCAGCTGCCTCGGCTGCCAGCAAACCCGCGCCACCATAGCCCCGGTCACCTGCGACCACCAGCAGCCGGCCAAACCGGCCCTTGTGCGCCGTGACCGGACGCCTCGGGAGCGTTGACCGCAAGCCAGCCCAATCAAATTTCAGGGCAAGTGCCGGCTGCCCATGGCCTTCGCCAAACAGCGCCTCAACCAGCGGTTCAAACTCAACCACTCCGCAGAACTCAGGCCCCTGTGCAGTATACAGCCCCGCCTTCAGTGCGATAAACGTTACCGTTACATCAGCCTTGATAACGGCACCAGGGGCGGCACCCGAACTGGCGTCCAGCCCAGAGGGGATATCGATGGCCAACACCGGGCAGCCAGACCGGTTACACGCTTCAATTACTCGACTGAAAGCCTCCCGGGGTTTCCCCGTAATACCGGTGCCTAGCATGGCATCCACAACGACCGGGCAGTTATTGAATAGCTCTACCCTTGCCCGGTCTGTATAGCTCTCCAAGCGCTGCACCTCAACGCCATCGATCAGAGCTTTCTGATACGCACTATTTGCGTCGCCCTTTAATTTTTGCGGAGCTGACATCGCCACACACTGCACATCCAAACCGTGACGTTTCGCATTGGCAGCCACCAGATAACCATCGCCGCCATTGTTGCCACCGCCGCAGAAAACCAGCAGCTGCTGTGTGTCCGGCCACCGCTTCACCAGATGACGGAAGGCTGCGCTAGCCGCACGCTGCATCAGCTCAAAACCGGAAATTTTACCTTTATCAATTATATAGCCGTCAATCGCCCGCACAGCATCTGCAGAGTAAAGGGTTTCTGTTAAGCTGGTGGCATTGGGCAATGACATAGAAAATTCGGCCCTGGTACAGAATTCAGTTTAAGTGTTATGGCCAGACATCTGTAAAGCATAGCAAAACAGTGAAAAAGGTCATAACTTAATCAATGTTTATTTCCCGTATGCCTGTTAAATGACCGATACCCTGGAAAAACTTACCGACGATATAAGAACCTGGGCGGCAGAGCTGGGCTTTAAC
The DNA here is from genome assembly GCA_038329375.1 of Pseudomonadales bacterium. Taxonomy (GTDB): domain Bacteria; phylum Pseudomonadota; class Gammaproteobacteria; order Pseudomonadales; family Oleiphilaceae; genus Marinobacter. Next base: position 7,900 of record JBBQMX010000061.1, read on the forward strand.
GAGCTTGGCGTTACCCTGCCGGATACCGGCGTCCATGCTGAGCGTCTGCAAAAATGGTTGGACGCGGGGCAGCACGGC
>JBBQMX010000062.1:0-7913 GCA_038329375.1 Pseudomonadales bacterium
CTTCCCAAACCGGGAAGAGGTTGAAAACACCATGGACAAAGATCGAATAGAAGCACGGCTGGACGAACTGGAAACGCGACTTGCCTTTCAGGACGACACCATTAATGCGCTGAACCAGCAAGTAGTTCAGCAAGAGCTTGATATCCGCAAGTTATGGGAGGCCAAGCAGCATCTTAACAAGCAACTCTCGGAAATCTCACCCTCAAATATTCGAAGCGAAGAAGAGGAAGGCCCACCCCCGCATTATTGAACGTAGAGTTATTACAATAAGTCTCAACGGAGCGACTTCATTCGCGAATTTCATAGTTATTTGGTAACTTTTCGCGGTTGAAACCGCTCCTGCTTTTTGAATTCCCGTCTAATTCGTTGGCTCGTAGTAGCGTTTTTACGCCAATAACTCGACCAGCATGCGTTCATAAATGTCGGAAAGCGTGTCGAGGTCTTCGACTTTTACGCATTCGTCAATTTTGTGGATAGTGGCGTTGATGGGGCCGAGTTCTACGACCTGGGCGCCGGTGGGGGCGATGAAGCGCCCGTCGGAGGTGCCGCCGGAAGTGGAGAGCTCGGTTTCCCGGCCTGTGACGGCTTTGATGGCGGTTTGGGCGGCGTTTACCAGGGCGCCTCTGGCGGTCAGGAAGGGTTCGCCGCTCAGATGCCACTGGATGTCGTATTTGAAGCCATGGTTGTCCAGGATCTCCAAAACACGGGCCTGCAAGGTGTCTGCGGTGTTTTCGGTGCAGTAGCGGAAGTTGAAGTGCACCAGCATCTCCCCCGGGATCACGTTGCTGCCGGTGCCGGCTTCGATCCGGGTGATCTGGAAGGTGGTGGCCGGAAAGAATCCGTTGCCCTCATCCCACTGCTCACTGGCTAGCGCTGTCAGCGCCGATGTGGCGGTGTGGACAGGGTTCTCTGCCAGGTGTGGATAGGCCACATGGCCCTGAATGCCTCTCACCGTCAAATACCCGTGCAGTGAACCGCGCCGGCCATTCTTGATGACGTCACCTACGAGATGAGTACTGGACGGTTCGCCAATCAGGCACCAGTCCATTTTTTCGTTGCGGGCTTCCAGTGCCTCAACCACCTTGACCGTGCCGCTGTGGGCCGGGCCTTCTTCATCGCTGGTGATCAACAGGGCGATAGAGCCTTTGTGATCGGGGTGCCTGGCCACAAACCGCTCACAGGCTGTGACAAAGGCCGCCAGGCTGCCCTTCATGTCGGCGGCGCCGCGACCGAACAGGTAACCTTCGTGGATGCCCGCCTCGAACGGTGGATGTGCCCAGTTTTTTTCCGGTCCGGTCGGAACCACATCGGTGTGGCCAGCAAAGGCCAGAACCGGGCCCTCGATGCCTTTGCGCGCCCAAAGGTTGTCCACGTTGTCAAATCGCATAGACTCGCTTTTGAACCCCAGGGGCTCCAGCCGCGACATCATTAGTTCTTGGCAGCCGGCGTCGTCCGGGGTGACCGAAGGGCGGCGGATGAGGTCTATGGCGAGGTCGATGGTGGGGGAGTTGGGCATGGTACTTCCTGGTGCGAGGTTGGGTGGTTGTTGAAAAAAAGACTACTTGAAAGTTTAGCCACGGACGCTCACGGACGAAAGATAAGGACTCTTCATAGCCAAAAATCTCAGTCTTTATCTTTGTCCTGGTTTGTCCGCGAGTGTCCGTGGCTAATGCTTTTCGCTCAGCACTTAATTATTGGCATGCAGCTCTTCGTTCAGTTCGATGGCCGTCTTGTTGCTTCTGCACTCCACGGCGCCAGTCTGGGAATTGCGACGGAACAGCAAGTCCTGTTTGCCCGCAAGGTCACGGGCCTTGACGATTTCCACCAGCGTGTTCTGGTCATCAAGCAGCGCGACTTTGGTGCCGGAGGTGATGTATAGGCCAGCTTCGACTGTGCTGCGATCCCCCAGCGGTATACCAATGCCGGAGTTGGCACCGATCAGGCAGTTTTCGCCAACAGAAATGATAATGTTGCCGCCGCCGGAAAGTGTGCCCATGGTAGAGCAGCCGCCCCCCAGATCAGAACCCTGACCAACCATAACGCCTGCCGAGATGCGGCCTTCGATCATGCTGGTGCCTTCGGTGCCAGCGTTAAAGTTGATAAAGCCTTCATGCATGACGGTGGTGCCTTCGCCCACATAGGCGCCAAGGCGGACCCGGGCAGTGTCGGCGATGCGAACGCCTTTGGGGACCACGTAGTCCGTCATCTGGGGGAATTTGTCGACCGATTTTACTTCCAGGATGCGGCCTTCAAGGCGTGCCTGAAGCTGCCGACCCGACAGTTCATTCAGGTCAATCGCACCTTCGTTGGTCCACGCCAGGTTGGGCAACTGCCCGAAGATGCCGTCCAGCTTCAGGCCGTGGGGTTTGGCCATGCGATGGGAAATCAGGTGAAGTTTGAGGTACACCTCGGGCGTGCTGGAAGCGGTCTCATCGGTTTCCAGTAGTGTCACTACGACAGGACGGTGGCTGCCTGCAGCCTGCTTTGCCAACCTGGCCTGATCATTCTGTCCGCGTTGCTCGAGTGCGTCGGATAGCTCGGATAGCTGCGCGGCGGTTGCCTGCAGTGCCTGGTTGCCACCCCTGTAATCCAGAACGTTGCGCGCTGCCTCTGGCAGACTAGCTTCGGGCATCAGCACCGGCTGCTGGTAATAAACTTCCAGCCATTCGCCCTGGTTGTTCTGGGTTCCGATACCGATTCCGAATGCAAAGCTCATAGCAGGGGTTGCTCCTCAATAGTAATATAGATAATGGTTTGTCTGTGAATACACGTTGGTTTACAGCGGGTTGTTTCAGAAACGTTTTGCCCACTCATCAGCGTCAAAACCCACCAGCACATCATCGCCATGCTCGACCACCGGCCGCTTGATAATAGACGGATTATAAAGCATGACGTCACGTGCAGATGGCGCGCTAATGTTAGCACGAACCTCGTCCGGCAATTTACGCCAGGTGGTGCCACGGCGGTTGATTAACGCTTCCCAGCCGACAGCGCGCTCCCAGCGATCGAGCAATTCGGCGTTCAGGCCGTGGTTTTTGAAATCATGGAATTCATAGGCAACGCCTGCCTCATCCAGCCATTTACGGGCTTTTTTCACGGTGTCGCAATTCCTGATACCGTATATTTTCATGTTTTATCGAACCCTTCTACAAACGTCACGATGCGATGCGCCGCTTCGACACACTCCTCCAGCGGTGCCACCAGGGCCATTCTCACCCGGTTTTCCCCGGGGTTGTAGCCGTCAACGGTGCGGGAAAGATAACGGCCAGGGAGCACGTGGACGTTCTGCTGCGCGGACAATTCTTTGGCGAAGGTTTCGTCATCCATACCCGGGGTTTCCGGCCAGAGGTAAAAGCCTGCGCCCGGAAATTCCACCTTCATGACTTGCTGCAGAATGGGCACCACCGCTTCGAATTTGGCCCGATAGGCAGCACGATTTTCGCGCACGTGGTCTTCGTCCTGCCAGGCGGCAATGCTGGCCAACTGGTGTTGAACAGGCATGGCGGAGCCATGATAGGTCCGGTAGCGCAGGTAGTCTTTCAGAATGCGGGCGTCCCCCGCCACAAAGCCGGAACGCATGCCGGGCAAGTTACTGCGCTTGGAGAGGCTGTGAAAGACGATGCAGCGAGCGTAGTCGTCCCTGCCGAGGGCGGCGCAGGTTTGTAATAGGCCTTCTGGCGGCCGGCTCTCGTCCGGGTACAGTTCTGAATAGCATTCGTCGGAGGCCACCACGAAGTCGTACCGGTCTGCAAGATCAATTACCCGGGTTAGTGCTTCACGGGTAATAACCGCACCACTGGGGTTGCCGGGGGAGCAGAGAAACAGGATCTGGCAATCTTTCCAGACCGCCTCCGGCACTGCGCCAAAATCCGGCACGAATCCGTTGCTGCCATCACAGGCCAGATAATGAGGCGTCGCTCCGGCGAGCAGGGCGGCACCTTCGTAGATCTGGTAAAACGGGTTGGGGCTGACGACGGTTGCGGGTTTGCTGCTATTTATAACCGATTGCACCAGCGAGAAAATACCTTCACGAGTGCCGTTCACTGGCACCACATGGGCTTCTGGCGTCAGTGTGCCAGGTGTGAGCTTGAAGCGCCGCGTCGTCCAATCAGCAATAGCCTTCCGAAGCTCCGGAATGCCACTGGTGGTGGGGTAGTTGGACAGCCGGTCGAGATTATCCGTAATCACCTGTTTAACGAACGCCGGTGACGGGTGCTTGGGTTCTCCAATACCCAGTGAAATTGGCGACAGGCCTTGCGGCGGCACATCACCGGCCTTGAGTTTTGTCAGTTTCTCAAAAGGATAGGGGTGAAGGCGAGACAGATTGGGGTTCATTGGATATCGTCCAGCATGGTACACAAATCCTGTTGCAGGGCCTGACATATCGCCGGATCACTGATTACTCCGCCGTGCTCGTCAGTCACAAAGAAGACGTCTTCCACGCGCTCCCCAAGAGTGGCGATTTTAGCGTTAGTCAGCTTGACCCGATGCTCAAGCAATACCTGTCCGACTCGCGCCAGCAGGCCAGGTCGATCAGGGGTAATCACCTCGATAACCGTGCGCTGATTGTAGGTGTCGCTGGAGACAGTCACTTCGGTCGGGAAGGCAAAATGCTTCAGTTGTCTTGGCGTGCGCCGATGAATAATGTCCGGGTAATCATCCGGGTCATCCAGTTCCTCAATCAGCCGTTTGCGGACCCGCTCTTTGCGAGCCGGGTCTTTGCCCAGAGGCTGGCCCTGTTCATCCAGCACCACGTAAGCACTGATGGAGTAAGGGCCTTCACTGGAGCTGATGCGGGCGTCGACGATGTTCAGGTTCAGCTGTTCAAGTACCGCAGTAGTTGCTGCGAAAAGTGCCACACGGTCTTTCACATAGATAATGATCTGCGAATAGCCGTCTGTCGGCCCGCCCTTGGTATCCCGGATCAGCACCAGGGGGTCAGGATCATCGCCGTGGCGGATGATCGCGGCCGATTGCCAGGCGATATCAACGGTGGAATCCTGCAGGAAATAGTCTTCGTCCAGGGTGTCCCAAAGGTTATCGATCTGCTCGTCGGTCATGTTCTGGGCGTGCAGAATGTCCCGGGCTTCAGACTGAGTCGCGCGGACCCATTCCTGACGATCGACGGGTGTCTCGGTGCCTCGACGCAGCGCGAGCTTGGCTTCAATGTATAGCTGTCTCAGCAGGGATGCCCGCCACGTGTTCCAGAGCTTGGGATTGGTCGCGCTGATGTCGCACACGGTCATTACGTAGAGATAGTCGAGGTGCACCTGGCTGGGCACAGCACGGGCGAACCCGTGGATAATGTCCGGGTCTGAAATGTCCTTGCGCTGAGCCGTCATCGACATCAGCAAGTGGTTTTCCACCAGCCACGCGATCAGCTGGGTGTCCCGTGCACTCAGGTGATGGCGCTGACAAAACGCTATCGCATCAATGGCGCCAAGCTCGGAATGGTCACCACCGCGGCCTTTGGCAACGTCGTGGTAAAGCCCGGCGATGTAAAGCACCTCCAGTTTTGGCAGACGGTGGATCAGGCGAGACGCGAGCGGAAAGTCATTGAGGGCGTCCGGGCTACTGAGCCGGACCATATTCCGGATCACTCTCATGGTGTGGGCGTCGACGGTGTATATGTGGAAAAGGTCGTACTGCATCTGCCCGATGATGTCGCCGAACTCCGGTAGATAGCGCCCCAATACGCTATACTTCTTCATTTGGGAGAGGGTCTGGTCCAGTTCGTGGGGAGTTTTCAGCAACTCCATAAACAAGGATGTGACGGCCAGGTCGGAACGGAATGCATCATCGATCAGGTGACGGTGTGCTCGGAGCGAGCGAATAGTCGTCGCCCGAATACCCTTGATGTGAGGGTGTTGGGCCATCAGCACAAAAATTTCCAGGATTGCGTAAGGCGCGTAGGCGAAAACCTGATTATTGACCGCTTCGATGTAGTTGTTGCGGGTCTGGAAACGCTTGTTCAGGGGCCGGATATCTTCCTCGCGCTCGGAGTCAAGGATCGCTTCGTCGTAATACTGGAGAATCACGTCGGCCAGCTCGGCCAGTGAGAGCACTGTGCGGTAATAGGCCTGCATCATCAGCTCAACGCCGAGACGCTTGCCTTTATCTTTATATCCCAATAATTCCGCCAGGGCCCGCTGGTGATCGAACAGCAGCCGGTTTTCATTTCGATCGGCAATCAGCTGCAGCCCGTAGCGAAGTTGCCAGAGAAAGGTCTCTCCGTGGAGCAGAATCTGGTATTCCTCTTCCGTCAGGATGCTGAAGCGGGTGAGGTCTGCAATGCTCTGCAGACCAAAGTGGCGCTTGGTAATCCAGCCGATGGTCTGGATGTCACGCAGTGCGCCGGGAGACCCTTTGACGTTCGGCTCCAGGTTGTACTCGGTATCGCCGTACTTCTGGTGCCGCCGCTTCTGTTCCTCACGCTTGGCGATAAAGTAATCGCGGTCGGTGCTGACGTTATCCCCGTACACATCCTCGCTCAAGGTCGCCCGGAGTTCATCAGGGCCTGCAATAGTGCGGGTTTCCAACAGATTGGTGAGGATGGTGATGTCCTCGCGTGCGGCCTGTTTGCTCTCCTCAATGCTGCGAACGCTGTGCCCGATGTCGAGCCTTAAATCCCATAGCAGGGTGACAAACGCACTGAGATCTTCCTGCCAGGCTTCATGGTCGCAATCCCGGGTCAGGATCAGCAGGTCGATGTCCGACTGGGGGTGCAGTTCCCCACGACCGTAGCCGCCTACCGCGATAAGCGAGATATCGCCTGATTCCGAAAACGGGTAGCGCGACCAGATCAGGCGCAACACCTGATCTACCGTGTCCGCCCTGCGTTGCACCAGTTCCCGAACGTCAGCTCCGCTCTTAAAAGCCTCTGCATCCGTATTATAGGCTTCTTGCAGCAGCTCACGCGCTGCAACGACGGGGGAAAGCTCGGTACGAATACGGGATTCCAGGGCGGCTTCGGTCACTTAGAATGACTCTTCTGAACGTTTTGTCAGCACTTCATGACCGTCTGCTGTGACCAGGATAGTGTGCTCCCACTGGGCCGACAGTTTGTGGTCCTTGGTCACTACGGTCCAGTCGTCCGGCAGCAGTTTGCAGTCCTTCTTGCCCTGGTTAATCATTGGCTCGATGGTGAATGTCATGCCTTCTTTCAGTTCCAGGCCGGTGCCGGGTCGGCCGTAATGCATGACCTGAGGCTCTTCGTGGAACACCCGGCCAATGCCATGGCCGCAATATTCCCGAACTACAGAATATCGGTTCTTCTCGGCGTGCTGTTGAATAACGTGGCCGATATCACCGAGACGGGCGCCGGGTTTGACCAGCTCAATACCTTTGTACAAGCACTCCTGGGTGATGCGTACCAAGCGTTCTGCCGCGATCTTGGGTTCGCCGACAAAAAACATCTTGCTGGTATCGCCGTGGTACTCATCCTTTATGACAGTCACGTCGATATTGACGATGTCGCCACTTTTAAGGGTTTTCCTGTCGCTGGGGATGCCGTGGCAGATAACATGGTTCACGGAAGTACAGACTGACTTGGGAAAGCCTTTGTAATTTAACGGGGCCGGTATGGCCTTCTGGACATTGACGATGTAATCGTGACAGATCCTGTCAAGTTCTTCTGTGGTTACGCCGACATTTACATGCTCACCAATCATCTCGAGCACATCAGACGCCAGACGACCCGCAATACGCATTTTGTCTATTTCTTCCGGGGTTTTAATCGATACCTGCATGGGAAATCCCGTTAACTTGAATCAGTCGGTCATTTTAGGGGGCAGGCGCCTGAGGTACAAGGACCATATCTGCCGGGCCTGGCTGTTCGTCGACTATGGTTACCAGGTTAAAAAATCTGGCGCTCATGCTACTAAATATGGTATAAACGCGCCCGCCGAGCTGTG
>JBBQMX010000063.1:0-7833 GCA_038329375.1 Pseudomonadales bacterium
TTGGCCACCACCGTGAATGGCTCAGCGTGAAGCGAAAAAATTGATCTCAGCTTCTCGCTTTTACCGTTACTCTCGAACTCACTGGTGCCATTGTAGGCATGAAATTGCCAGTCAGACTGTGCCACCGCCAGATCCAGCTCACCCTGGCGAATCGCATTGAGGTTATAGATCGAGCCGTCCGTGCTCTCGACGGAACAGCGAATACCGTGTTCTTTGCGATCCATGTTCACCAGGCGGCAAATTGCACCCCCCGCAGGGTAGTATACACCGGTAACACCGCCGGTCCCGACGGTAACAAAACGCTGTTTTTCCGCAGATAAGGCAGCGGGGCCAGCCGCCAGGCTGATAGCGCCAGCAAACGCCAAGGTTGTTAATCCAGATCGAAATGCCATGAGATGGTCCTTATTTCCTGACTTTATTTCGCTGCCTGTTTTCAGCTGCAGACACAAAGATCGTTAACATAGCAACATAATCCAAAACGCCCACATAATAAAGAATGGCTTGATTCGCTAACCACTTGAAACTGAAAAAAAAGCCCGCATAAGCGGGCTTTTCCATTAACTATCAAGCTTGTTTTGCGCGGGCTCTCTCAAGCATCTTGTCCGGACGCAAGAGGAACCTTGCCAATGCCGGCAACAGCCAGATGGAGCCAACCATATTCCAGATGAACATGAAGAACAGCAGGAAGCCCATATCTGCCTGGAATTTAATGGGTGAGAATATCCAGGTGACTACGCCGAGGCCCAGCGTAACACCGGTGAACATGACCGCTTTACCGGTTGAGCGCAACGTTTCAAAATAGGCTTCCTGAAGCGACTTGCCCTCCAGAATGTACCTTTCAAGCTTGCTGTAGATATAAATGCCGTAATCCACACCAATCCCCACACCAAGCGCAATCACCGGCAGGGTGGCCACCTTAATACCGATACCGGATACCGCCATAATGGCCTCACACAGAATCGAGGTAAGGCCCAGCGGAATCACAATACAGGCCACTGCGCGAATAGAGCGGAAGGTCAGGAAACACAGCAAACACACAACACCATAGACGAACAAGAGCATCATGTTCTTGGCGCCCGAAATCACGTCATTGGTTGCTGCTACCACACCGGCGTTACCAGCCGCGAGTAGGAATGTATGCTCTTCATTATTATTATTCTGAGCAAACTCTTCAACGCGTTCGACCGCGGAGTCCAGTGTCTCTGCCTTGTGGTCTTCGAGAAACACCAATACCGGGGTCAGGCTGCAGTTGGTATTGATAAGTCCCGCCGGTGCCTCGCGGATCGTCGCGTTGATAATGGTCTGGTTGCGGGAAATTTCAAACCACTTCCAGTTGCCTTCGTTAAGCGCTTTGGTTACGGCCTTGGACACATCCGCCAACGATACCGAGGATTGCACACCCGGCGTGTTCTGAAGCTCCCACTGCAGTTTGTCCATAGCGCGCAACACATTGTATTGGGTGCATTGCTCAACCGGCGTTTTCACCATCACCACAAGTACATCAGCACTGGTGGAATAGTTATCTATGATAAACGCGTTATCCAGATTGTAACGGGAGTCCGCGCGCAGCTCAGGTGCGCCCTGATCCAGGTCACCGACTTTCAGGTCCTGCTTGTAATAGATCCCGAGGCCAAGGCCGATCACCGCAATCAACAGTGATATAGGAGCCACAGTGGGGTGTGCAAAGTACGACATGAGCCGCCATTTGCGATCCTGTTTCTCACCATGATTCTGAACGTGCCTGACGCCGCCTTTGGTAATGCCGATATACGACATGATAAGCGGATGCAGTACCAGGTTGGTGACGATAACGATGGCAACACCCACGCCAGCCGCTACGGCCAGGTCTTTGATAACATCAATTTCGATAAACAACAGCGTAAGAAAACCAAAAGCATCTGAAATCAATGCCAGCATGCCTGGGATATAGAGTGCCCTGAACGCCAGCCGTGCAGCGGTGATGGGATCAAAGCCTTTGGCCGCTTCCACCGCCATGGCATTAACCACCTGGACCCCGTGACTTATCCCGATCGCAAATACCAGGAAGGGCACCAGCACAGAGTATGGGTCAAGGCCATAGCCCAGGAGTTTCAGAATACCGAGCTGCCAGAACACCGCCACAATCGATGAAAATACCGGAACCAGCGTGCCGGCGATGCAGCGTGAGTACCAGAACAGCAATACGGTGGTCAGCAGGATAGTGATACCCGCGAACCAGGCAATGGACGCAATACCCTCGATCAGGTCGCCCACTTTTTTCGCAAAGCCGACAATGTGAATGTCAATATTCGGGTTCTGTGCTTCGTACTTCTCGCGGATTTTTTCTTCCAGCGCCCGGGAGAAAGAGGCATAGTCCAGCGGTTTTCCGGTGCTGGGATCGGTTTCGTAAAGCGGCGCATATACGATGGTGGACTTGAAGTTATCTGCCACCAGACGGCCAACTTCACTCGACCTCAGGATATTCTGGCGAAGTGCTTCCAGGCTTTCACGGCTGCCGTCGTAGATATCCGGAATCACTGTTCCGCCTTGAAATCCCTGCTCCGTGACCTCCACCCAACGGACATTGGCTGTCCAGAGCGATTTGAGACCCGAGCGATCTACGCCGCTAAGATAGAAAACTTCGTCAGTAATCTGCTTGAGGGTTTCCATGTACTCCTGGGTGAAAATATCGCCATCTTCAACCTCAACGGCAATCCGCACGAAGTTGCCGAGGTTTTCCAGGTCGTCCCGGTGATCAAGCATGTTGACAATGTAAGGATGTTCGAGCGGAATCATCCGTTCAAAACTGGCATCCGGCTGGATTTTTATCGCGTTGTAACCGAGAAACAGCGTCAGGAACAAAAACGCTATCAGTATGATGACCCGGTTGTTAAATATGATCCGCTCAAGAAACGGCTCGGCTTTCGGCGTTGTTAAGTAATGCTCGCCCTTGTCGTGCTTCGGGTTGGACATTCAATGACCCTCTTAATTCATTCTGTCGTTGCCACATCAGGGCGTGATTAAAGATTTTTTCCGAGTGCATCCGCCGTTACTGCACCGCTCTCACCCATCAGGAGGAGTCGGTTTTCAGCCACCGGCAAAACAGTCATCAGGCCGTCCCGGTCGTTGCGGAAATAGCTTCGAAAGCTCTCACCCCCGTCTGTGCTCGACAACACCGCACCCCCGTTACCGACCAGCACTATACGACCGTTCTCAGCAACGGTGCCGCCGTTCAGGGTTGCTCCGGCCTCGTTGGTGATGGTCGTCCAGCTGCCGCCAAGGTTTGTGGACAGAAAAATGTTACCTCTCAACCCGTAAGTGAGGATTTCATCGACATCACCCGTTCCAATCACGCCAAAGAGAGAGCCTGTGTATGGGCTTTCCTGTGCTTCCCAGGTATCGCCGTTATTGGTGGACACAAGTATCAGGCCCGCCTCTCCCACGATAACCAGCCCGCCACCGGCCACATCAGCGATGCCATTGAGGTGGTAGCCAGAGGGATTAGCTACCTGATCCGACCAGTCACGCCAGCTTTCGCCACCGTCGGTGGTGCGGAAGATCATTCCGTAGGCACCTATCACAAAGCCGTGATCAGCATCTTCAAACCAGACATCCAGCATCGGGTTTACCGGTCCGATTTCCAGGTCGGCTTTCATGTTCTCGAGCGTGAAGTAAACGTCATCAAGCGCCCATTCAAGATCTTCCCGATCTTCCTCCGGCGCCTCTTCCAGTTCCGCCTCAAGAACCTCGATGCGCTCTTCTTTGGCCTCTATAGCAAGCTCAAAAGCCCGAATGCCATCAAGCTGAATCGTCCAGGTTTCACCAGCGTCCGACGAATGCATGACCACACCACTATGGCCCACCGCCCAACCGTCAGTGGGGCTGCCAAAATTAATGGCTGTCAGGGTAACCGAGACAGGCACTTCAGCCTGAACCCAGGATTTGCCGTCATCATCTGAATAGATAATATGGCCACGCTCGCCAACCGCGACCAATCGCTCTCCTGCGACCGCGACGCCATTAAGCAGATACTCCGCCGCCAGTGTTGTTTCTCGTGCCGGTGTCTCCAGCAAATCCCCGACAGCAAAGGCAGCAGGTGCTGCCATTACCAGAGAAATGCCCAGGCAAACCGCTCCGATTGTCTTGCGCGTTAACCTTGTAGCCATTCAGAGTGCCTTCCGTGTTGTGTTGATTCATTTTCTTCAGAAGCCCGATTTTCAACGACCTCACAATACAAATGCCAGCACTCGTCGGAGTGCCAGCATTGGCTGCGTAAGCAACGATTTCATTACTTCACATTACTCTTTACAAACGTCCCGAGACCTAGCGAACACTTCTGCGTCGGAGGGATGCCGGTGAGAAATACCGCTTGTCTGGCACATCGTCGGTGAATACCCGCGTCTGGGGCTCCTCGGTATCCAGCCCCTGCACGTGATATCGACGTGCCTGAAGGTCATGGAACACCTCAAGCGCAGTCCAAACACCGGGCAGTTCATAATAGTTCTTCAGGACGCCCATACTGACCCGCCAGAGCTCGCCACGGCCATCATACTGATCCAGCAACACAGTGTTCCAGCTATCAGCATCAACATAGAACCGACGCTTGCCATAGATATGACGTTCGTCATCTTTCAACGTTGCCTCTACCACGTGAACGCGGTGCAATTCCCAACGGATGAGGTCTGGATTGACGTGGGAAACGCCCAGGATCTCGGAGTACGGCAGACCTTTCTTGCCAATTTCGTAGTTGTTATAAGGGATGTACATTTCCTGCATGCCTTCGTACTGCCAGTTGAAGCGGTCAAGCGCTCCATTGAACATGTCGGTATCGTCGGCAGTTCGCAGGTTATCAGCCGCAGCAATCGGGGAGTCATAACCCAGATTCGGCGCACGCCTCACTCGGCGCTGGCCTGCATTATAACCCCACCCGTTACGGGGATTGATAATCTGGTTCAGGGTTTCGTGGACCAGAATGGCGCCCCCGGCAAGCCGTGGAGGAGACTGGGTAAACGAAAGGTAGTAGAAGATGATGTTATCAAGTTCGGCCTCGCTACCCTCCGGGTTATAGAAGTTAAAAAACGCTTCCTGCTGGGACGTGACCAGCGAATATTCTCCGTTCTGCTGGACGGCTACTTCGCTGGAACGACGGGTGATGGAAATACCCCGCCAGCGCGTCAGGTGATTCCAGATGACTTGCCAGGCCTTTTCTTCATTGTTGCCGTGCAGGATCGGGAACGGATAACCACCATAAGCGCCGTCCAGGCCTTCGCCCTGCCCTACAATTGAGGCATTGATAGCATTTTCCCGGGTATTTCTGGCCACAGATTCGGGTACTGCGTGGGTTCTTCGAGTCTGATAAACCGGCACATTGAAGCTCGCCGGATAGGTCTCAAGCAGCGCTTCTAAACCGTCTGACAGAAATTCGCTATATTGCCCGGCGTTGTCGGCATTGATGGTGAAGAGTACTTCGTCATTAGGGAACGGATTAATATGATGTTGCCCTGAACCGGCATAACCGGCTGGAGCCTCCGTCAGGCCGCCGGTCCATGCGGGTATCGTGCCTGCGTCGTTGCCTGCCTTCAAAGAACCGAATGGGGTGAGCTCGTTGCCAAGACGCGCAGCTTCTTCAGCGGAAACTGATGCCATTACCGGTGAGGCTGCAACAGAGAACGCGAAAACGCTGCCCAGAAGCCAATTCTTTTTGACTGTCATTATTTACAACCCTAGATGGTCCCGAAAGCCTTAAAGGCTTCTCATTATTGTAATTACAGGGTCAAAGATTAGCTTATAACAGGATATTGTCCATCGACCGAAAGTGCGATTTTGTATCCGGGCGTTATAAACCACCGGACCGAACGGCCCGGTGGAAACGTGAGGTAACCCCATCCAGGGCTGCTCAAAAGCTCAGTCGGCAAGACTCTTAAGTACTACTTCATAAACGTCCGGTGACAGGGTTGGTTTGTCCCGCACTGATTCCAACGCTGCTTTCATACCGTCCCTGTAAGTGTCTGCGTACTGCCGCCAGCGAGTTAAAGGCGCTACCAGACGGGCGGCAATTTGCGGATTGCTGTCGTCGAGGCGAATAATGTGACGGGCCAGGAATTCATAACCAGAGGCATCCCGGGCGTGGAAGTTGATCAGATTCTGGCCCGCAAACACGCCAACCACCGCCCGGATTTTATTCGGATTTTTCCAGTCAAATGCCGGGTGATCAAGCAGCGCATTCACAGCGTCAAGACCACCGGCTTTCGGACTGCCGGCCTGCACGGAGAACCATTGTTCCACCACCTGTGGATCGTGCTGCCATTGCTGGTAGAAGTCAGCCAAAACCCGGACCCGATCATCTTCGAAATCAGAATTGACGAGCGCCCTGAGGGCGGCGAATTGATCCGTCATATTGCCGGCTTCCCGGAACTGTTTCAGCGCCAGCACACGCCCTTCCTCGTCGTTGATCTGCAGCAACCAGCCGAGCGCAGAATTCCTCAGCGTCCGCCGGGTCATCGCTTGCGGGGTCGGTTGATAGGGACCCGAATCCGAATTGCGGTGGTAGCAGGCCACCAGCTCTTCCCGCAGACTCAGGGCAAGCTGGTTGAGCACTCGGGTACGAGCCTCACAAATGCCCTGCACATCAGCGGCATCATTAAGTTCAAGCAGGTACGCCTCACTGGGAAGCTGCAGCATTTTGGCAACCATTGCCTGATCCAGATCTGTATCGGTCAGCAGATGTCCGTAGGCGGCCACCAGCCGCGGTTCGACTGGCGCTTCGCCGGGCTGTCCAACCAGCGACTGGATCACATCAATCGCGAGACGCTGGCCCGCATCCCAACGATTAAATCCGTCGGAATCGTAATTCATCAGGAACATTAACTGGTCCCGGGTCCAGCCATAGCGAACCCGCACAGGTGCGGAGAAATTCCTGAGCAGAGACGGCACCGGCTGTGCATCAATATTATGGAACTCGAAGGTGTGTTCGGCTTCGGTGAGCTCAAGCACGCGCTCAGTGGGAGCATCATTTCCGGATGCACTCAGCTTCAGAGGCAGGTCTTCGCCTTGCTGATTCAAAAGGCCCACTGCAAAGGGAATATGCTGTGGTTTCTTGTCGCGCTGCCCCGGGGTATCGGGAATGTGCTGACGAATGTTCAGTCGATAGATTTTACGCTCGGCATCGTATTCGTCCTCAACGGCAATCACCGGGGTGCCAGCCTGCTCGTACCAGAGACGGAACTGAGTCAGATCGCGCCCACTGGCATCTTCCATAGCCTTGACGAAATCATCGGTCGTAACCGCCTGGCCATCGTGTCGCTCGAAATAAAGGTCGCTACCTTTACGGAACAGTTCGGGGCCAAGCAGCGTGTGGATCATGCCAACAACTTCGCAGCCCTTCTCATAAATGGTCAGGGTGTAAAAATTGGTGATCTCCATATAAGACGCTGGTCGCACCGGATGCGCCATCGGCCCCGCGTCTTCAGCAAACTGGGCGGTGCGCAACAAAGTGGCATCCTCAATACGCTTGACCGTAGCCGACCCCATATCCGATGAAAACTGTGAATCACGGAACACCGTAAACCCTTCCTTGAGACTGAGCTGAAACCAGTCCCGACAGGTAACCCGGTTGCCCGACCAGTTGTGAAAATACTCGTGGGCGACGATAGCCTCAATGCGCTGATAGGCGGCATCGGTAGCGGTATCGGAACTGGCCAGCACGCAGGACGAATTGAAAATATTCAGCCCCTTGTTCTCCATGGCGCCCATATTGAAGTCATCGACGGCGACGATCATAAAGATATCAAGATCATACTCCCGCCCATAAACCTCTTCGTCCCAGCGCATGGAGCGCTTCAGGGAATCCAGCGC
>JBBQMX010000064.1:0-7820 GCA_038329375.1 Pseudomonadales bacterium
ATGTTCCGCCACACCATTAGACGAGAGGTTGTCTCCTGGCCAACCGTTCACTCCTGAGGGTTACGGAGGACGGCCAATCAACGGGTTACACGCGAATGCAACCATTTCTGGGCGCAAGGCACAGAACGTTCAGTGTGGTAATCAACGGGGAATACTGCTCGGGGTTGCCTGCCGTATTAGCCCCTGCTTTCAGGCAATCAGTAATTTTGACAGCGAGAAACTCCCTGTCAATAGCGAGCGCAACATTCCCTTACCGTTTAACGTCGATGAACGCGTTCATTTATGCCAATTTTTGAACTAGGCTTGGGAAAATTCGAAAAACCAATGGCATTATGGAATTTCTGTGCATGGGCCTGGCTTGCAGGTCGTTTTCAGCCAACTTACTGGTGAGTGGATTCATGAAGATCAAAATCGTTTTACTGGCCATTATGCTGATAATGACCCCAGCTATCGCCTCAGCCGCAGCCGTCTACAAATGGACCGATGAAAATGGCGTTACCCACTTCGGCGATCGACAACCTACAGGGACAAAGTCGGAATCCGTCAATATCAGAACCGGGTCTTCAAAATCCGGCGGGCAACAGCGAAGTCCACAAGAGCAGGTTCAGGCTATCAACGACGTTCGCAAGGAGCAGGGTGAGCGAACGAATCTTTCAGCCGTTGAGGATGCCCGGCAAAAACAGCTCAAGGCCAATTGCGAAACCGCGCAAAGCAACCTGAACGTCATCAATTCAAATGCCCGGATTCGGGTCGACGACAATGGTGAACAACGCTACCTGGCGCCAGAAGAAATTGAAGAGCAACGCCAGAAATTCCAGCAGATCGCAGACGACAACTGCAACCCTGCCGCCGAATAATCGTTGCGAAGGCGGCTATACGCCCCGAGCATTTACAAAAACGGCGCCTCAGGAGGCGCCGTTTTTGCATTGCGGTTAAACAACTCAAACTTAGCTTTTCACAAACACCAGCTTGTGATCCTCAACCGTTGTCCTGATCACATCACCGAAGACAAAATCGCCTCGCAGCAACCTTTGGGCCAGCGGGTTCTCGATCATCCGCTGAATAGCCCTTTTGAGAGGCCGGGCACCGTAGACCGGGTCATAACCGACCTCCGCCAGCAGAGCCATTGCAGGCTCATCCAGCACCAGTGACAGCTCCTGTTCCTGCAGGCGCTTGTTCAGCAATTCTATCTGGACCTTGGCAATGCCCTGAATCTGGGTTTCCGCCAACGGATGGAATACCACCACTTCATCAACCCGGTTAATGAACTCGGGCCGGAAATGCGTACCGACCACCTCCATGACAGCCTGCTTCATGCTCTCGTAATTGTTTTCACCCGCTTTGGCCTGGATGATGTCCGAGCCAAGGTTTGAAGTCATCACGATGACGGTATTGCGAAAATCCACCGTACGGCCTTGCCCATCGGTCAGGCGCCCATCTTCCAGGACCTGCAGTAAAATATTGAACACATCCGGATGGGCTTTCTCCACTTCATCCAACAACAGCACGGAATAGGGCCGACGTCGAACCGCCTCGGTCAGGTAGCCGCCTTCCTCATACCCGATATAGCCGGGAGGTGCACCAATCAGCCTCGCCACCGAGTGCTTCTCCATGAACTCGGACATATCGATCCGCACCATGGCTTCTTCGGTGTCAAAGAGGAATGACGCCAGTGCTTTGCACAACTCGGTTTTACCCACACCTGTCGGACCCAGAAACAGGAATGAGCCGTTGGGCCTGGAAGGGTCCGACAGCCCGGAACGAGACCGGCGCACCGCATTGGCGACCGCCTCGACTGCTTCGTCCTGGCCGATAACCCGGGCATGTAAAGCCTCTTCCATACGCAGCAGCTTGTCCCGCTCACCTTCCAGCATTTTCGATACTGGAATGCCGGTCCACTTGGAGACTACTTCGGCGATCTCCTCATCGGTTACCCGGTTGCGCAGCAGTGTCATCTCCATCATTTCGGCCTGACTGGCCATATCGAGCTGGCGCTCAAGTTCCGGAATGCGACCATACTGCAACTCTGACATTTTGCCCAGATCGCCAGCGCGGCGGGCGTTGTCCAGATCAATCCTGGCCTGCTCCAACTGACTCTTGATCTTTTGCGAGCCATGCAACGCCGCTTTCTCGGTATTCCAGATTTCTTCCAGGTCAGCGTACTCGCGCTCGACCTTGAGAATGACGTCTTTCAATTCTTCAAGGCGTTTCCTGGAGTTGGCATCGGTTTCTTTCTTTAACGCTTCACGCTCGATTTTAAGCTGAATCAGACGTCGTTCCAGACGGTCCAGTGGTTCCGGTTTGGAATCCATCTCCATGCGAATCTGACTGCCGGCTTCATCAACCAGATCGATCGCCTTATCCGGCAATTGACGGTCGGCGATATAACGGTGGGATAACCGGGCAGCAGCAATGATGGCCCCGTCGGTAATTTCAACACCGTGATGCACCTCATAACGCTCTTTCAGCCCACGCAGAATGGCTATGGTGTCTTCTTCAGTGGGTTCACTTACCAGTACCTTCTGGAACCGACGCTCGAGCGCGCCATCCTTTTCAATATGCTCGCGGTATTCATCCAGGGTAGTAGCTCCCACGCAGTGAAGCTCGCCACGAGCCAGTGCAGGTTTGAGCATATTGCCTGCATCCATCGAACCTTCGGCTTTACCTGCACCGACCATGGTGTGAATTTCATCAATGAACAGGATGATCTGGCCTTCCTGTTTGGAAAGTTCATTCAGCACAGCTTTCAGGCGCTCTTCAAACTCACCGCGGAATTTGGCGCCGGCAATCAGCGACCCCATATCCAGCGACAATACCCTCTTATCCTTCAGGCCATCGGGCACTTCACCGTTGACAATCCGTTGCGCCAGGCCCTCGACAATAGCGGTTTTACCAACACCCGGCTCGCCGATCAGCACCGGGTTGTTTTTGCGGCGACGCTGAAGCACCTGAATCGTACGACGAATCTCGTCATCCCGCCCGATGACCGGGTCCAGTTTGCCTGCTTCGGCGCGCTCAGTAAGGTCGATGGTATATTTGGACAACGCCTGGCGGTTTTCTTCAGCACCGGCATCGTTAACCGCGTCCCCGCCCCGCACGGCCTCGATGGCCTTTTCGAGAGACGCCTTGTAGACTCCCTGCTCCCGCAAAACTCGTCCCAGGGAGCCCCGATCTTCCAGTGCCGCCAACAGCATCAACTCGCTGGAAATAAACTGGTCCTTGCGTTTTTGTGCCAGCTTGTCGGCGATGTTGAACAATCGCCCCATATCATTGGACATGGCGACGTCACCGGCTGAACCCTGAACTTCGGGCAGATTTTCAATTTCATGGGCAACCGCCTGGCGAAGACGACCCGGCTCGGCACCTGCCTGCTTGATCAGCGGCTTGATGCCACTGCCTTCCTGGTCCAGCAGTGCCTGCATCAAATGCACCGGTTCAATAAAGTTGTGATCCTTGCCGACGGCCAGGGACTGCGCTTCGGATAAAGCGGTCTGTAAACGGCTGGTGAGCTTGTCGATCTTCATTTTTTCGGCTTCCTGATATCAGATTCGCAGAACCGCAGGCCCCAGTAGCGGAGCGTTTCGCGTTGCGTTGATAGTTAATGTAGGGGCGCCGAGAGGGACTTCAAGCGGCGGGCGGCTTAGACAGCCGAAAACTTGACGCTGATCAATGAAGCCAGATGATGCTTGCCATTCGACCGGTCTGGCCGTCACGGCGAAATGAATAAAAACACTCGGGGTCAGAGACTGTGCACAGTTGCCCCCCATACACCCGGTTAACGCCAGCATCCGCCAGCCGCTGTCGGGCGAGCTGGTAGATATCGGCCATAAAATGCCCCGGTCTCGCACCGGTTGCCGTAAAGGCCTGCTCGGCGGCGGGACTTTTTGTCAGGAAAGCCTTACGTACCTCGGGACCTACCTCAAAATGGCGAGGCCCGATAGCAGGCCCCAGCCAAGCCATCAGTGCGCCTGGTTCGCCAAGGGCGGCTACGGTCTTTTCCAGCACACCATGGCACAACCCCCGCCAACCTGCATGAGCAGCGCCCACCCGGCTACCCTGATCATTACAGAATAATACCGGCAGGCAATCTGCCGTCATGATCACGCAGGCCTCGCCCTTGCGACGGCTGATGCTGGCATCGGCGGGCGGCGCATTCACCACGGGTAACTGGACGACCCGGGTGCCGTGAACCTGCTCGAGCCAGCCGAACTGTTGCGATGACATTTTTGCGACCCTGCAGAGCCGGACACGGTTCTCGGCCACATGCGCAGGGTCATCCCCCACATGTTGGCCGAGGTTGAAGGTATCCCAAGGATGCTCGCTGACACCGCCCGCACGGGTTGTCACCATTGCGCTGACGCCTGCAGGCGCGGGCCAGTCAGGCCGGATCAGTGGCAGTTCAATAGGCATTGTTCTTCATGTCCTGGACATGCTGGCGCAATGCAACCAGCAAATTCTGCATGTCCTCTGGCATCGGTACGCTCCATGATAGCGTTTCGCCAGATTCCGGATGTTCTAGCGTCAGCTTGCGGGCATGAAGCGCTTGCCTCTGGAATCCCGAAAGCACAGCTCTCAAGGTTTCCGTACTGCCCTTGGGCAATCGCGGCCGCCCGCCATACATCTGGTCACCAACCAGCGGATGGCGAACGTGGGCAAGGTGAACCCGAATCTGATGAGTACGCCCACTTTCAAGTTTACAGTGAATGTGGGTATGGGCAGCAAACCGCTCCAGCACCCGATAATGAGTAACCGCAGGCTTGCCGGAGGCCACCACCGCCATTTTTTTGCGCTCCCGGGGGTGACGGCCGATAGGCGCTTCAACCGTCGCCCCACCGGTCATGGTACCGATTGCAACGGCTTCGTATTCACGACCCATGGTGCGGGTTTGCAGCTGATCGACGAGCGACGTATGGGCAATAAGGCTTCGCGCCACTACCATCACGCCTGAAGTATCTTTATCCAGCCGGTGTACGATGCCTGCCCGGGGGAGGTTTTCCACTTCCGGCGCGTAATGCAGCAACGCATTGACCAGCGTACCGTCAGCATGACCCGCTGCTGGATGCACCACCAGCCCCGCAGGCTTGTTGATCACCAGCAGGTGCTCGTCTTGGTAGACGATATCCAGTGAAATGGACTCTGCCTGCCAGGAAACCTGAGCCTCGGGTTCTGCATCAAGATGCAGCTTGTCACCCATCATGACCTTGTCTCGAGGCTTTCTCTGCTCGCTGTTAACCGTCAAGGCGCCGCTTTTGATCCAGGTTTGCAGGCGTGAGCGGGAA
The DNA here is from genome assembly GCA_038329375.1 of Pseudomonadales bacterium. Taxonomy (GTDB): domain Bacteria; phylum Pseudomonadota; class Gammaproteobacteria; order Pseudomonadales; family Oleiphilaceae; genus Marinobacter. The sequence goes on from JBBQMX010000064.1 coordinate 5,280, forward strand.
TGTTCAGGCAACAGCTCGGCCGCCGCCTGGTCAAGGCGGTGATCACTGAGCTCGGGTGGAATAGAAAAATCCGCAATAATCCGGTTATCGGAGGTCATTCAGGCCCCAAGGCGTTGTTGAGTGTTACAAATTTGAAAGAATAGCCGAAAGAATAGCTGAGTGATTTTGAATCGCCCCTGCACATCGGGCATTATCCTGGTTACAATGGCGAGCCATTTGGCAGTTGCCTTCATTATACGGGATTCCGGCATGAGATCAGGTTTTCGATTACTAATACTCTCCACTTTTCTACTGATCGCTGCTTGCGCCTCCAATGATCAGAAAGAGGTATTACCGGAAGAAACCTATTATGAGAATGCCCGCACAGCCATGAAATCCGGCAACTTCAATGACGCTGAGCGTAACCTCGACTTCCTTGAGACTTACTATCCATTCGGACGCTACGCAGAACAAGCACAGCTCGACCTGATCTACTCACGCTACCAGAATCTCGACCTCGAAGGCGCCCGCGCTGCCGCCGACCGGTTCCTGCGCCTGAATCCGCAGAGTGAACACGCGGACTACGCCATGTATATGAGAGGACTGGCTTCCTATAATCTCGACCTCAGCCTGGTGGCCCGCTATTTCCCGATCGACCCTACTGAACGCGCGCCGGGTGAGCAAATGCAGGCGTTCCGGGACTTCTCAGAGTTGCTCAACCGGTACCCGGGAAGCAAATATGCACCGGATGCCCGGCAGCGCATGGTGGCGGTCCGTAACCGGATGGCGGCAATGGAGATTCACGCTGCGCAATACTACATCAAGAGAGAAGCTTACGTCGCAGCCAACAATCGGGCGCGCTATGTGGTGGAAAACTTTTCTACAACGCCCTCGGTAGAGACAGCGCTTATTATTCTGGCAGAAACCTATCAGTTTCTGGATTTGAAAAAAGCAGCCATTGATGCGATCCAGCTGCTCGCACTGAATTATCCCGACAGCGACGCCTTTGATGACGACATGAAATTTCAGCCCAGCCTGCTCAAACGCGAAGACCGCTCACTCAGCAGCGTGGTCACTTTTGGCCTCATGGGCGACGAGTAGAACCGAACCACCCACTCAGTTGCCGATTTTCCACCCGTTCGTGATGGGATAGCGCCGGTCCTTGCCAAAGCCACGTTCGGTAATCCGGACGCCGATCGGGGCCTGGCGGCGCTTGTATTCGTTGATATCCACCAGCCTTGTGACACGCAACACATCCGCCCGGTCAAAACCCTCAGCAATAATCGCGTCGGCACTGAAATCCCGCTCAACGTAGAGATTCAGAATCTGATCCAGCACGTCATACCCGGGCAGGCTGTCGTCATCTTTCTGGTCCGGTGCCAGCTCTGCCGACGGCGGCCGTGTGATTACCCGTTCGGGAATCACCGGCGACACGGTATTACGGTAGTTTGAAAGTCTGAACACCAGGGTTTTAGGCACATCTTTCAGCACATCAAAACCGCCTGCCATGTCACCATAAAGAGTCGAATAACCTACCGCCATTTCGCTTTTATTACCCGTCGTCAGCACCAGCGAGCGAAACTTGTTGGATAACGCCATCAACAGCACACCTCGAAGGCGGGCCTGCAAATTTTCCTCAGTGGTGTCTGACGTGGTGCCCTCAAAAGGCACCGCCAGAGCGGTCATAAAGGTGTCATACATGGGCTCGATGGAAAACACATCGTATTGCACACCAAGGGCAGCGGCTTCAGCTTCGGCGTCCTCCAGGCTCATGCTGGAGGTATACCGAAAAGGCATCATGACCGCCCTGACCCGGTCCGGACCCAGAGCGTCCACCGCAATCGCCAGCGTCAAAGCAGAATCAATGCCGCCGGAAAGCCCCAATACCGTCGATTTGAAACCGTTTTTATTAACGTAATCCCGCACACCCAACACCAGGGCCTTATAGACATTCTGTTCCAGCGAGGGTTCTGGCAAGGAAGGCTGGGACACAGGCTGGCAGTGGTGTTCACTGACAAAATCCACCGGATACAATCCTTCACTGAATTGCGGCGCTTCCATGGCCAGCACCCCGGAATGATCAAACACCATAGAGCCACCATCAAACACCAGCTCGTCCTGGCCGCCCACCAGGTTGGCGTACATTATACTGACCTGATTGGTTCGCGCCTTACGCTCCAACAGCGCCTTACGACGGGCCTGCTTACCGATATCATAGGGTGACGCGTTCAGATTCAGAATCAGCCGTGCACCAGCGGCCGCCGCGGCTTCAACGGGGCCGTCACTCCAGATGTCCTCGCACACCGTGAGCCCGACACTGACGCCTTTGATATTTAACACACAAGTCTGGTGACCGGCAGCGAAATAGCGTTTTTCATCAAAGACCTGATAATTCGGCGGAAATTGTTTGAAGTAACGGTTAACGACCTCGCCGTTGGCAATCACGATGGCACCGTTATAGAGCAGCCCACCTTCGCGAATGGGCAGGCCAACCACCAAGGTAGAGGAGAACGATTCCGCCAGCAGCGCTGCCACGGCGGTGTGAAGTCTGGGATCAAGGCT
>JBBQMX010000065.1:0-7809 GCA_038329375.1 Pseudomonadales bacterium
GTCTCTGCGCAAACACTTGTGTTCACCGCAATACCGGATGAAGACGAAACCAAACTGGTAGAGCGCTTCAAGGGTATTGCCGATTACCTTTCCGAGGAGCTTGGCGTAGACGTTCGCTATATTCCGGTTAAGTCTTATGCCGCAGCGATTTCAGCGTTTCGAAACAATCAGGTTCAACTGGCCTGGTTCGGGGGGCTTTCAGGCGTTCAGGCCCGGGAGCTGGTTCCAGGTTCGGAAGCAATCGCCCAGGGTGTCGAGGACAAGGCGTTCTACTCTTACATTATTGCTCATAAAAGCACCGGTCTCGATGAAATGGAGAGCCTGACCGACGACCTCCAGGGTAAAACCTTTACGTTTGGCTCCAAGGGCTCGACATCCGGTCGCCTGATTCCGGAATACTACATTCGTGAAGCATTTGGGGAGAGCCCTGAGGAAGTCTTTGACCGCGTTGGTTTCAGTGGCAACCATACCCGTACGCTTCGTCTCGTTGAAGCGGGCACCTATGACGTCGGCACGATCAACTTTTCGGTCTGGGACAAGGAACTGGAGAACAACACCATCGATACAGACGCCGTTAAAGTCATTTGGACCACGCCCTCCTACCCTAACTATCAGTGGACCATTCGCGGCGATGTCAACGAGCGGTTCGGCGAAGGTTTTTCACAGCGCGTTCAGGAGGCACTGTTGACAATGGATGACCCGAAGCTACTCGAGAGTTTTCCTCGCAGCGGCTTCATTCCAGTTTCAAATGATGCCTATGAGCCAATCCGGGTTGTTGGCAAGCAGATTGGAATCATCGATTAATGTCAGGATTTGATTTAACGGACCTGACAGCATCGTTTGGCGGAGAGCGGGTTATCGGACCGCTCTCCCTGAGTGTAAAAGAAGGTGAAAAAGTTGCCCTGGTTGGTCGTAGCGGCGCGGGTAAATCAACACTGATCCGGCTTGTTTACCAACAGGTTGAAAGCATGGCTTCGCTGGTTCCTCAGGACCTGGGGTTGGTGAATTCACTACCCGTGTTCCACAACGTTTACATGGGTCGCCTGGACGCCAATGCTACCTGGTACAACGTTGTTACCCTGATGCGTCCATTTGCAAAAGACAGTCAGGAAGTTAAAGAACTGCTATCCGAACTGGAGATGTCTGAAAAGGCCTGGATTGCCGCGGCCTCGTTGTCTGGCGGACAGCGTCAGAGAGTTGCCATAGCCCGGGCACTTTACAGGAAGTCCGGTCTTTTGCTCGCCGATGAGCCGGTGTCAGCGCTGGATGGCCCCATGGCTCATCAGATCATGCGGTTATTGAAGGAACGTTTCCAAACCAGTGTCATCGCACTTCACGACGTTGAGTTGGCACTGGCTTATTGCACACGGATTGTCGGTATCCAGGGCGGGCAAATCGCTTTGGATGAGCCCAGCGAAAAGCTGACCCCGGCAGACATCATGCCGCTTTACTGAACCAGAACCCCTGTTTATGCTGTCGTCGCCGATCGTAAGAACCAGCCTGATTTTCACTGCCATTGCCTTGGTGGGTCTGTTTTTTGCGGACATTGCGATTACCTCAGCCAACCCCTGGAAAGATCTCGGGCGCTTTTTTTTCGGTATTATTACTCCGGATTTCTTCAGTACAGAAGGACTTGCCACCGCCCTGCTTCGCACGGTTGCGTTTGCGTTCGTAGGTGTGGCTCTGGGAAGTGCGTGCGGATTTTTATTGGCGTTGGTTTACCGTGCCTATCCGGTACGGATTTTCTGTGCCTTTATCAGGGCCATCCACGAACTGTTCTGGGCACTAATCTTCCTTCAGTTTTTTGGTTTTCACCCACTGACCGGTGTATTGGCCATTGCCATTCCCTACTCCGGTATTTTTGCCAAGGTCTATTCCGAGATTCTGGAAGAAGCCGACCCGGAACCAGGTCGCCTGTTGCCTCCGGGAACCAGCGTAATCTCTACCTTTCTTTACGCCCGGATTCCGGATTGCTGGGTGCAGATGCGCACCTACACCGCCTACCGCCTTGAATGTGGCCTTCGCTCCAGTGCCATTCTGGGCTTTGTCGGCTTGCCCACTCTCGGTTTCTACCTGGAATCGGCATTTTCCCAGGGGCATTACTCCGACGCTGGCGCCATGCTGATTCTGTTTTACGTGCTGATTGCTACCTTACCGTTGTGGGTCAAACCCAAGCTGTTACCGGTCTATATCCTTGGTGCTCCGTTTTTCCTGGGTGAAGGCTTGCCTATTGTCTGGGGAAACGTGACCCGGTTCTTTACCCAGGATATTGTTCCGTCACCCCTGAAAAACGAAGAGGGCTGGGCCGGCATGGGCACCTGGCTTGGCGACCTGTTTATCAACCAGGCCATGCCGGGCATATGGAATACAGTGATACTCACACAGATAGCTCTGGTTGCGACCGGCATTATTGCTCTTCTGGCGTTTCCGTTGATTTCCACGCACTTCGGTGGCCCGGTTCGCCGCACAAGCGGCCACGTGTTTCTGGTCATCCTGCGTTCAACGCCGGAATACATTCTTGCCTATATTTTGTTGCAGCTCTGGGGGCCGTCCATGCTGCCGGCCGTGGTGGCGCTGGCGTTGCATAATGGCGGTATTATCGGCCATCTGATTGGCCGCCAGTCCAGCTCGATCCAACTGCGGCCAGATGCACCAAAGGGTGTTAACCGGTACACCTATGAGCTTGTGCCCCGCGTTTACCGGTCTTTTCTTGCCTTTCTCTTCTATCGGTGGGAAATCATCATGAGGGAAACCGCCATTCTGGGCATATTGGGCATCTATACCCTCGGTTTCTATGTCGACAGCGCCATTCAGAACATCCAGTTCGACAAGGCGATGGTGCTTATTCTTATTACTGCCTCGCTGAACATCGGCGTTGATATTCTCGGCCGGTTTATTCGCAAGAAACTTGCGCTGCAAACCATGCCTACCTGCTGAGTTTTAGCGTCATAGTCAACCGCTGGTGCTCGGGACAATCGACCTATTTTCTGCATTCAATTACGCCATTTACCAGTGACCAATCAGCGCCCAGAATTGTTGCTTCGGCGCCGGGCGCAGAATCTGTCAATATACCGGTCAGCAGGGGCTTCGTGAATGTACCGTCTTCCAGCCGCACCATGCTCTCAACATCCACCGAGCTAACCTGATAGGTATGAGCGCCAATGCTCACCCGCGAGCGGTGAGTCAGGCCAAAAATAAAGCGGCAATAGTCCAGTTTCAGTTGCAGCAGATCTTTTTCCGCCTTGCTGATTTTTCTTAGCAGTACTTGCTGGACGCTATCCGCATATTCCATGGTATCTACCGTGAAGTTCATTAATGGCAGCTGATTTTACACCGAAAATTACCGATGTCATCCTCTGCCAGGAGCGTCAAAACCCATCCGGCATGCCCAAACCGGCGTATAGGTGCAATTGAGGGTTCCGGGACGCCTACCCCTCGTGAGAAAATGCGGCACTTTTTGGGTGCCTTCAGATCTCGGTGCCCGGTGTCGATTTTTACCTGTCGATTCCATACCAACAGGATTTCAAAGTGCAGCCAGACATCTCCGTGCAAAATGTGAGCAAATTCTTCGCAGGTGGGTTTCACGCCCTCAAAAACGTGAATCTGGACATCAAACGAGGGGAAATCTTTGCATTGCTCGGGCCAAACGGAGCGGGGAAAACGACACTGATCAGTATTATCTGCGGTATCGTTAACCTCAGCGAGGGCCGCGTATTGGCGGCTGGCCACGATATCGTCCAGGAGTACCGCCAGGCACGCTCCAAAATAGGCCTGGTTCCCCAAGAGCTCAACACCGACGCCTTTGAAACCGTATGGGACACCGTTGCGTTCAGTCGCGGCCTGTTTGGCAAAGGGCCAGACCCCGCTCATCTGGAAAAAGTGCTTCGTGATCTGTCGCTCTGGGACAAACGCAACAATCGCATTATGACGTTGTCCGGCGGGATGAAGCGGCGGGTAATGATTGCCAAGGCTTTGTCCCATGAACCCCAGATTCTGTTTCTTGACGAACCCACCGCCGGTGTGGATGTAGAGCTGCGCCGGGATATGTGGAACATGGTCCGCGGCCTGCGAGATAAAGGCGTCACTATTATTCTGACGACCCACTACATCGAGGAGGCGGAAGAAATGGCAGACCGAATCGGTGTGATTCGGGAAGGCGAGATTATTCTGGTGGAAGAAACCCATCGTCTTATGGCCAAGCTCGGCAAAAAAGAGCTTCGGCTACAACTTCAGGCGCCGCTGGATAAAATTCCCGGCATCCTGGCGCTTGAACCGTTGGTGTTGTCTGAAGACGGCTATGAACTGGTCTACACCTTTGATGCCCAGCAGGAGCAGGCAGGCGTGGCGAGACTGTTGCGGCAATTGGGGGACCAGGGTATCGATTTCAGAGATCTTCAGACCCGGGAAAGCTCTCTTGAAGAGATTTTCGTCGGTCTTGTGCACGAATAATCCCGCCAGAGGCTAAACCGGCTCAGCAGTGACTGTAAAATCCCATCGGAGAAAGCAATGAATACACACGGAATACGGGCAATCTACAAGTTTGAAATGGCCCGCATGTGGCGAACCCTGATGCAGAGTATCGCCTCGCCTGTGATATCCACCTGTCTCTACTTTGTCGTGTTCGGCTCCGCGATTGGCTCCCGTATGGGTGATATAAATGGCATCAGCTACGGTGCGTTTATCATTCCGGGGCTGATCATGCTCTCATTATTGATGCAGAGTATTTCCAATGCGTCGTTCGGGATCTACATGCCCAAGTTCTCCGGAACCATCTACGAGGTTTTGTCAGCGCCGGTTTCCTACCTTGAAGTGGTTATTGGCTACGTCGGCGCGGCGGCCACCAAGTCCGTCATTCTGGGCCTGATCATCCTGATTACCGCCAGGCTGTTTGTACCCTATGACATTCTGCACCCGGTATGGATGTTTGTCTTCCTGGTTCTCACGTCGGTCACCTTCAGCCTGTTCGGTTTCATTATCGGCATTTGGGCAGACGGTTTCGAGAAACTCCAGATTGTGCCCCTGATGATCGTGACGCCTTTGGTTTTTCTTGGTGGCACTTTCTACTCCATTGATATGCTCCCTGAAATCTGGCAAACCATTACATTGTTTAATCCGGTGGTGTACCTGATCAGCGGCTTTCGCTGGGCCTTTTACGGGGTTTCGGACGTGCATGTGGGCATCAGCGTAGGCATGACTCTGTTCTTCCTGTTCTCCTGTATGGCTGCAATCTGGTGGATATTCAAAACCGGCTATCGCCTGCGTAGTTAAATTACCTGAGAGCACACATAATGACGTCATTTCATCATCCACGGGTTATAGCGGCAGGTCTGCTACTGCAAGCGCTGGCAGGTTGCGTCCATAGCAATGAACTGTCATTCGAGTCCGAGACTGCCTGCCTGATTAATGATGCGCAGACCATTGCGATTGATATCGAAGTAGCTCGCTCATCCGAACAACGCCAACAGGGCCTGATGGGTCGCCAACATCTCGATGAGACTGCCGGTATGTTGTTTGTCTACAGCGACACCCGGCCGCCCTCCTATACTTTCTGGATGCGGAATACGTTGATTCCCCTCGACATTGCCTTCATCGACAGCTCAGGTGTTATTCGCGCGATTAATGCCATGGAGCCCTGCGGCAATGAGGTTTTACGCTGTCCGACCTACCCTGCTGGTGCCTCTTTCAAACTGGCGCTGGAAATGAACAAAGGATTTTTTACTAAAAACGGTTTTGCAGCAGGTGATCGATTAAACCGTGGCAATGATTGCCAGTGACCGTTCGCCGGAGTACTGTTTTCATTAGCAGTGGTATACTGTAACACTTCGTTTCTTACAGGATGTTTGGCTCATGGACTCGATCCCGACCCGTTCACTACATGCTATGTCGTCCAGTTGCGACCGATGCAGCCTTAGCACTCTGTGCCTGCCTCTCGCCGTCAACAATGCCGACATGGAACGCCTGAACGCCGCAGTCAAAAGAGAAACCCCTTACGATCGTGGCAGCGCAGTCTTCACGCAGAACGCCCCTTTTGCCTCTTGCTATGTGGTCAAAAGCGGTGCCATTAAAACCGTTCGCATCAGTGAGCGTGGTGACGAGAAGATTCTGGGGTTTTACCTGCCAGGTGAAATGTTCGGGCTGGACGGCCTGACCAGCGAGAGCTATACCTCTTCCGCGATTGCTCTTGAACGGTCCGCAATCTGTGAAATTCCCTTCCATCGGCTGGAAGATTTGTCCCGTGAATTGCCACATCTACAACATCACATGTTCCGCCTGATGAGCCAGGAAATTTCCGGGGCCGAGCAGCTGGGAATGCTACTAAGTAACAACACTGCTGAAGAGCGCATTATCTCGATGTTTCTGACGCTCTCCTCTCGCCACGCCAGGCGGAAACTGTCACCGACCCAATTCCGGCTACCGATGGCCCGAGGCGAAATTGCAAACTTTCTTGGCCTGGCCCTGGAGACTGTCAGCCGTGTGCTGAGTCGGATGCAAAAACAGCAACAGATCAAACTTGATGGCCGCGATGTTGAATTGCTTGATCTGAAATCGTTGCAACGCCAGTTGTTAGAAAACCCCGACTTCTTTAGCGCAACCGGTTAGTTAGTGTCTGGTCTGGTTAATTCGTTAATTAGCAAGGCGAGGCACTAGCGGCCTTTCCATTCCGGCTTTCGCTTTTCAAGAAAGGCACAAATGCCCTCCTGGGCATCTATAGCATCCAGGTTTTTCGTCATGACGTTTGAGGTGTAGTCATAGGCATCGGAAAGTCCCATTTCAAGCTGGTGATAAAATGCCTCTTTACCGATCTTGAGCGTGTAGCTGGATTTTCCGGCTATGGTCGCTGCCAGGGTACGAACCGTTTCATCAAGCAACGGCTCTTCCACTACCCGATTGACCAGGCCAACCTGTTCTGCCCTTTCTGCACTCATCATGTTACCGGTTAAAAGCATCTCCATGGCGTGCTTTCGCGACACGTTTCGGGATAACGCCACCATCGGGGTAGAACAGAAAAGCCCGATATTGACCCCCGGCGTCGCAAATCGGGACGAAGCGGAGGCAACCGCCAGATCGCAGCTGGCCACCAGCTGGCAGCCTGCAGCGGTCGCAACGCCGTTCACCCTGGCTATCACGGGCTGGGGCAATCCGACAATCTGCTGCATAACCTTGCTGCAAAGCTGAAATAAGCGATGCTGCGCGTCCCGTTGATCAAACTGTTCGCGAACCTCTTTCAAATCATGCCCGGCGCAGAAAACAGTGCCGGTCGCCGTCAGCACAACCACGCGAGTGCTGTCGTCTTCCGCCAGCTGGGCGAGAGCCCCGGACAATGCTTCCAGCATGGTCATGGACAAACTGTTCCGGCGTTCTGGCTGGTTCAACGTCAATGTTGCAATGCCGTCGGCCGTGTTCAGGAGAACGAGAGAATCAGACGTTGTCATAAAGACTCCTTATTGGCTCAGTTACTCATGACCAGTATTGAAGAGTTTGTCGACACTGTCGAATGGCGTTTGGCGAATCTTTGCTACAGTGAAGAGATAGCGATTCTTTTAACAAAGTAGTCCAGCGACCTATCGACCCGTGAGGGGTGCCCATTCATGTCCTACGATAATATTTTCGACGCCAGCTACAAACGGGTTCTGGAAACCGGCACCGATGGATCCGATTTTTTCGAGTCCTTTTACCACCATTTCCTGAACTCCTCATCCCTGATCAGAGAGCAGTTCCTCATCACTGACATGGAAAAGCAGCGCAGCATGCTTAAGAAATCGTTCTACAGTCTGATTTCTTTCTATGCCAGCGGCGCTGCAGACAATG